>JAENWE010000062.1 GCA_016650185.1 Vicinamibacteria bacterium
CTGTCGTTGTCCCATCTGCGTCCCCCCGAGGTCCACGAGACCGCGATCGTGGCGGACGGGGCGACCATCGGACACGGAGTGAAGATCGGGCCCTACGCGGTCATAGGTCGCGATGTGACCCTGGGCCCGCGGACGGTGATCGAGTCGCACGCCGTGATCGACGGCGATACCCGGCTGGGCGAGGGGAATCACGTATTCCCGTTCGCCTCAATCGGCCTCGCACCGCAGGATATGAAGTTTGGGGGGGAGAAGACCTGCGTTCGGATCGGTGACCGGAACGTGTTCCGGGAAGGCGTCACCGTTCACCGAGGGACCGCTGGCGGCGGGGGCATTACGGAGATCGGCTCCGACAATCTGTTCATGGCGCAGTCTCATGTCGCCCACGATTGCCATGTCGGCTCCCACACGATATTCGCCAATGCCGCGACCCTGGCCGGCCATGTTGAGGTGAGCGATTACGCGACCGTGGGCGCATTCTCCGCGGTGCATCAATTCTGTCGGGTCGGCCCCTACGCTTTCCTGGGCGGCTTCACCGTGGCGACCATGGACGTGTTGCCCTACTCGAAAACGGTCGGCAATCGCGCCTGCCTCTTCGGCCCCAATACGCTCGGCTTGAAGCGCAGAGGCTTCTCTCCCGAAGCGGTGGGGGCGATCAGGCGCGCCTATCGGATCCTGATGCAGAGCGGTCAACCCGCGACCCAGGCCCTTCGTCAGATCGAAGGCGAGGCCGGCGTGGGCGATCGGACCGAAGTGCGGCTCCTGATCGACTTCATTCGCTCGGCCAAGCGCGGGGTGGTCCTGAAACGGCGGAAGCGAGTGTCGGACCACGACGAGTGAGTGAACTCACCACCGGCGAGGGAACCCTGGGCCTGATCGCGGGAAACGGACGGTTTCCATTTCTCGTCGCAGAGGCAGCGCGGCGACAAGGCCGCCGGGTTGTCTTGATCAAGCTCAAGGAGGAGACGGACGACGGACTCGATGCCATGGTCGACGAGACCTGCGAAGTCTCGTTGGGACAGCTCGGCGCCTGTATCGCCGCCCTCAAGAAGGCGGGCGCGCGCGAGGCGGTGATGGCCGGCCAGGTCAGGCACCGGCAGATCTTCTCCGGCCTGGTGCCTGATCTCACTCTGATGGGCGTCCTGGCCCGGCTCGCGCTCAAGAACACGGACAGTCTGATCGGCGGCGTTGCCGATGCTCTGGAGCGGGAGGGCATCCGCCTGATTTCATCGGTGGAACTCTTGTCGGCCCATTTGGCCGATGAAGGAACAATGGCGGGAAGGAAGCCATCCGCTGACGAGTCGAAGGCGATCGACTACGGCGTGCGGATCGCCACGGAGTTGGGTCGCCTGGATCTGGGGCAGACGGTGGTGGTGAAGGACCGCGCGGTGGTCGCCCTTGAAGCTATGGAGGGTACCGACGAGGCGATCCAACGCGGGGCCCGCATCGCGGGGAAAGGCGTGGTGGTCGTGAAGATGGCGAAGCCCAAGCAGGACATGCGATTCGATGTGCCCGTGGTGGGTCTCAGAACCCTGGAGACGCTGATCGCGGCCGAAGCCGCTGTTCTCGCCATCGAAGCGGGAAAGACGCTGCTCCTCGACAAACCCCGGTTTCTGGGTGAAGCCAAGCAGGCCGGCGTCTCGATAGTGGGCGTGACGAGAAAGGCCGGCGGCTGTGTCTGATCCGACCGAGGGGAAAGTGATGAGCAAGAGTGTCTTGAAGGTGGGCGTCGTGGGCACGGGAGTCCTTGGCTCCCATCACGCCCGAGTGTTCGCCGGCCTTGGGGACGTGAATCTCGCCAGCGTCTTCGATCTCGACCCAGAAAAAGCCCGGAGGGTTGGCGCGCCTTTGGGGACGCCTTCAGCCGCGAGCTTCCAGGAGTTTCTCGAAAGCGTCGATGCGGCGGTGGTCGCGGTTCCGACCGCGGTCCATGCCGAGGTGGCCTCGAAGCTCATTCAGGCGGGCCGTCACGTTCTGATCGAGAAGCCCATCACCTCGACGCTTCAGGACGCGGAACGGCTGGTGGCGCTGGCGGAGCAGAGTGGCGTGGTCTTGCAGGTGGGTCACGTCGAGCGTTTCAACCCGGCGGCGGAGGCGCTCAAGAGGATTGGCGCGCCGCGCTTCGTCGAAGTTCACCGGCTCTCTCCGTTCCCAAACCGAAGCCTCGACATTGACGTGATTCTCGATCTGATGATTCACGATCTGGATCTTCTGGTGGCCCTGGACAAGTCGGAACTGGTGCAGATCGACGCGGTAGGAGTCCCGGTCCTGACCGATCGCGTGGACATCGCCAACGTCCGCATCCGCTTTGCGTCGGGGCTCATCGCCAATCTCACGGCCAGCCGGGTCTCGGTCGAGAAGATCCGCAAGTTCCGCGTGTTCGGTTCAAGGCTCTATGTGTCCTGCGACTTTCTGACCCGGCAGGCCCAGGTAGCGAAGCTCGTGGCGGGCGCGGGCGGGGCGCCCGAGATCCGGATGGAGACGATCGGCGCCGGCGTCGGTGATCCTGAAGGTGAACCCCTGCGTCGTCAGGCCCGGGCGTTTGTCACCGCCATCGAAACCGGCTCAGCCCCGGTCGTTTCGGGCTCGGACGGCCTGGCGGTCTTAAGGACCGCGAAAGAGATTCTCGAAAGAATGAGCGACATGGGTCCGAACACGTTGGCCTGAGAACATCGGCTTCGTCATCGTGGCGGTATTCAATTTTAACGAAGTCGACGAGGTCACGGAAACCACCGAGGACCCGCGGAGGCCAATACCCCGAATCGAGGCGCCGCGGCGCGACACCGAGATCCTGGGCTCGCTCCTGGCCCACGCCTTTATCCTGGTCCTTCTCTTCATGATCCAACCGAGAGCGCCGAAAAAGGCCGAGCCGCAAAAGCCGGTCGAGCGCAGAGCCTTCCTGTTGCCGCAGGCTCTGGCGGCTCCGCCGCTTGCCCCGAGAGCCCCCGCCCAGCCGACGCCTCCGCCGCCCCTCCCGGTCATCACTCCGCCCCCGCCCGAAAAGTCCGCCAAGATCAGTATCGGCGAGGCATCGGACAAGCGTGCGGAGGAGTTGCGTTTGGAGCGGGACCGCGACATCGGACGGCGGGGAGCGAAGACCGCCCAGGAAAGGGCGGCGCCTCAAGAGGCGGTGCCGGAGTCGGAGGTCCGCGCCGGCCGGGGACGAGGAGAGGACGCGGAGCGCAGCGGCATTCCGGTGCCCGCCGTGGGCGCCCTCCAGATGCCTAGCGCCGACGACTCCCGCGCCAGCGGCCCCTCGGGCGGACTGCTCAGCGCCACCACAAGAAGCGTTGAGCGGGCCCTGCGCGAGCGGCGAGACCTCTCGCAGATGGAGATTCCAGGCTTTCAGATGGGACCTCTCTTCTTCGATCCCGAAGGCGCCGACTTCACCCGCTGGATCAACCATTTCAAGAGCGAGGTCTATCGAAACTGGATCATTCCCGAACCGGCCCGCCTTGGGGTAAGGGGCCAGGTGGGACTTGAGTTTACGGTGGAGCGGGGGGGAAGGATCACGAGAATCACGCCCCTGGTGTCCTCGGGAATGGTGGCGCTCGACCGTGCGGCGTCGAATGCGCTGCAGGGCAGCAATCTTCTGCCGCTGCCGAGCGACTATCCTGCGGAGACCGTCAGCATGCGCGTGACTTTCGTGTACTGATCCGTCTCATGGCATTTCCTCGTTCTTTTTTGCCCGTCGCCAGCGCGGCACTCCTGCTGGTAGCGCCGGGTTGCCGGTCCGGGTCGGACAAGACGAAGCCGAAAGTGCCAACGCCTCCGCTTGCCCAAGCCTCCCCGTCACCCGATGGTTCACCCACGCCCCCAGGGGTGGCGGGAAGCTCCGCGGTCCCCGGCCCGACTTCGTCGCTGACCTCGCCGACGATCCGTATCGGTTTCGCGGTGGACGTGGTCCGCGTCTCCATCGGCGGCGCCGATTCGGGAATGCGAGTCTGGGTGGGCCAGACCCAAAAGACTGCGCCACGGATGACCTTTGAGCTCGCTCGCGCGGCGTCGACCCTCCCGGTGCGTTTTCGAGTCCAGGCGGCGAGCGTAGCCGACATCTCTCAGGCCCAAGTCCTGGCCCGGAAGCTCGCGGGCGCCAGCGGTCTGGACGCTGAGCCCGTCTGGAGCGAGGGGACCCACACCTACCAGATCAAAGTGGGCTCTTTCCCGGCGCGAGAGGATGCGGCCGCCCTGGCACGTCAGCTCGACGCCAGCGGCTACCCAGGCGCGTTCGTGAGCACCGACGCGCCGCTCGGCGCGGCGCGCGGGTTGGTGCGGATCATTGAGACGGGTGAGACGGCGCCTTCGGTCGTCTTGCAGCCGCTAAACCAGGATGAACGCCTCTCGATCGACA
This sequence comes from Vicinamibacteria bacterium, assembly GCA_016650185.1. Classification (GTDB taxonomy): domain Bacteria; phylum Acidobacteriota; class Vicinamibacteria; order Fen-336; family JAGNNV01; genus JAGNNV01. Next base: position 4,349 of record JAENWE010000062.1, read on the forward strand.
CATCCGCGGTTCGGGGGTACGTTGAGGTTCGCCCGGGGACCGGGGGGGTGACCGCAGTGAACATCGTCAATCTTGAGGACTACCTGCGTGGCGTGGTCCCCAACGAGCTGTCGCCTGGGATGTTTCCCCAGATCGAGGCTCTCAAGGCCCAGGCCGTGGCCGCACGGACCTATGCCCTGAGAAATCTTGGCCAGTACAAGGAGCGCGGATACGACATCTGCGCAACTCCCGCCTGTCAGGTCTACCGCGGCTTCGGCACCGAGCATCCTCTCACCGATCAGGCGGTGGCCGAAACCGCCGGCGTGGTCGCCCAATATCGGGGGGAGCTGATCAACGCGCTCTACACCTCCACTTGCGGAGGGCACACGGAGGACGGGTCGAATATTTTCACGTCCCAGACGCAAGCCTACCTGAAGGGTGTCGAGTGCATCGCCGAACGCGACCGGCTGGCCGTCCTCAGGTCCAACGGCCGTATCGCCCAACTCGGCCCTGAGCCCGCCATCAATCGCGATGTGGCCCTGCTCATGTCTCTGGACGTCATCGGGAGTTCTGCGGAGAACGCGGCGTGGCTGGCGGAAGGTCTGCGATCGGAGGAGGCTGAGGCCTGGACCCAACGCCTTTTGCGTGCGCTCGGGCGTAAGGGCTGCCCGGCTCGGACCGGAACGGATCTCGGGCGGCGCGGCGCGTTCTTCGTCTACGTTTCGGCGGCTCTGTGCTGGACCGAGCGAGCCGAACGATTGCTCTCGACAAAGGACGCGGAGTTCCTGCGCCAATCCGAAGATCAGAAGGACTTCTCCAGTCCCGAGGAGTCGCGAGCCGCCGCCATACTGATCCAAGAGGACGTGTTGTCTCCTTCGGCCAGCGGGACGCTCGCGCCGGGGGGACGAGTGTTCCGAAGCACTGCGATCGGCATTCTGGCTCGATCAGCGTTGCGGATGGGACCGCCCTCGTTGGATCGGGCCGAGTTCGCCGGCGGATCGGAGGGCCAGTTCCGCTTCCGGGTCGACGACGTGATCCACACTCTTGGAGTGTCGGATCGCCTCCGCCTGTTCCGCGATCTCTCGGGTACGCCGGTGGCCGCATCCGAACTGGCCCTCACTCAAGGGGACAAGGTCCGCTACATCGTGAGCGATGGGCGCCTCGCCTTTCTGGTGGCCGAGCAGAGCCGGCTGGGGCCGTCAGCGGACCGCTCGTCACGCTTCTACCGTTGGGAGGAGCGACTCACTCCGGCCCAGGTCGCCAAGTCCGCAACTCGATACGGCAATCCCGGCCGGGTTCGAGACCTCCAGGTTCGCCGAACGGGAGTCTCCGGAAGGGTGATCGAGCTCGTGATTCGGGGCTCGGAGCGAGATATCGTGCTTAAAGGGCTGGAAGTTCGGTTCGCCCTGGGAGTGAGGGAGAACCTGTTCGTGATTGACCGAGAGCTCGCGAAGGACGGGTCGGTTCGCCAGTTCGTCTTCACCGGGAAGGGTTGGGGCCACGGGGTCGGCCTGTGCCAGGTGGGCGCCTTTGGAATGGCTCAGGCGGGGTCGACCTACGACCAGATCCTGAAGCACTATTACTCGGGTATCGAACTCGTTCGGGCCATGGCCTCGGGGGCGGGGAACTGAGCGATCGCTTTGTTTGCGCGGAGTCCAATTAGACTCCGTAGCCAAGCTGACTATGAGCACCCACACCGACGCGATTCCCCGTCGCCTGGTGCCGTTTATCACGGCGCAAGGTCTCAAAGGGAATCTCTCCGCGCTGCCCTTGCCCGACCTGCTGATTCAGCTCCGTCGCTCCGTCTCCACCGGGATTCTGTCGGTGGAGAGAGAGGGGACGCGGAAGGCGGTCTACTTTCACAACGGCCGGGTGGTCTTCGCGACCAGCAATTCCCCCAGCGACCGGCTGGGCGAGACTCTGCTTCGACTCGGCAAAATCAGCGTCGAGGAATACGAGCAGTCGCTTCAGCAGATTTCGCACGGGAGGCGCCAGGGCAAGGTTCTGATCGAGATGGGCGCTATGGCCCCGCAGGATCTGTGGGAAGGGGTTGAGGCCCAGGTAAGGGAGATTATTTTCAGCCTCTTCGAATGGCCCACGGGCGACTTCGTCTTCGAGTCGACCACCCTCCCTCAGAGAGAGAAAGTGACGGTTTCCTTCGACCCGCTGACTCTGGTCCTTCAAGGGCTCCGGAGGATCGACCCGGAAGGCGCGCTCAAGGGCCGCTATCCCGACCCGGGCCTCATTCTGGAGTGTCTCAAGGATTTGGACCTGAGCGGACTGGAGCCGTATGAAAAGCACATTCTCTCCCTGGTGGATGGGCAACGGTCCGTCGCGGAAGTGTGCCGCGAGAGCGAGATCGGCGACGGCGAGACCCAGAAGACGTTGTACGCGCTTTTTTGCGCGGGCTTTCTGAGGGTACGCGGACGAAAGCTGCGGCCGAGCGGAGAGGCCCCGGACCGCGACCTGTCCGAGTCGGCTCTGAACGCCTACAACTCGATGTACGCCTACATCTACCGCTATCTGCTTCGCGAGATCGGCCCCGAAGCCGATGCCACGCTCCAGAGTGCGGTCACCGAATTGCATGCGGCGGGCGGGATCATGGCCGCTTGTCGGGTCACGAAGGGCGGCATCATCGATCCGCCTCCGCTTCTGATGGCGCTCGCCGAGGTTCCGCAGGCCGAGCGATCGCTTCAGCTGACGAACACCCTCAATGAACTGCTCTACGCGATGCTCTTCGCGGTTCGCAAGAGCATTGGCGCCGACCACGAAGCCAACATTCTGAAGGCCCTTCGACCCGACAGCCTCCTGATCGAGGTTTAAGCGATTTGGCCCGCCTGCCGGATGCTCAGATCCGGGGTCTCGGAATCGTGGCTCTCCTGCTGGTGATTGTCGCGGTGGTTCGGCTTTGGCTGCAACGCTAGAAACGGCGCGCCTCGTCGCCATCGTCGGACCCACCGCTAGCGGCAAGTCGGATCTGGCCATGGCAGCGGCCTCGCGGATGGCGGGCGAGATCGTCTCGTGCGACAGCGTCCAGGTTTATCGCGGTCTGGACATCGGCAGCGGTAAGCCATCCACCCTCGACCGGACGCGGGTCCCTCACCATCTGGTCGACATCCTGGACCCGAACGAGGAGATGAACGCCGCCGTCTTTGCGCGGCGAGCGGCCGAAGCGATCGCCGAGATCAGCGATCGCGGACGTCTGCCCATCGTCACGGGCGGGACGGGCCTCTATCTCACTGCTCTGCTGAAAGGCCTGTTCGAAGACCGGGGTGCCGACGCTCTGGTGCGAAAACGACTCGACGGCCTGGCCGAAAGATTCGGCGCCACCCGGCTGCACCGACTTCTTTCGGCAAAGGATTCCGCGTACGGGGCCAAGACGAAGCCCTCCGATCGCGTCCGCATCGTGCGTGCTCTCGAGGTCTGTTTCGTCACCGGCAAGCCGTTCTCTCTGATCCAGATGGAGCGGAAACCCGTGTTCCGGGGACGGGCCCTCTTGATCGGCCTCCATCCCAGCCGGGACGAGCTCCGAGGACGAGTGGTGGCCCGAACCCGCCGGATGCTTTCCGCGGGCTTAGTAGCGGAAACGAAGCACATCCTGTCGTCCTCGAGCCCGGGTAGGCCGCGCGGGTTGGGAGCGATCGGATACCGGGAAGTCGTGACGCGGCTCGCCCACGGGTCCCTTGATTTCGGGGGAGACGACGAACTTCAGCGTGCTATTGTCAAGTCGACCATGCAGTACGCCAAGCGCCAAATGACGTACTTCAGGAACCAGTTCGATGTCGCGTGGTTCGCGGAAAGTGAAGCGGCTCTCACTCACATTCAGGACTGGGTACGGAAGGGCCCGGGAAGCCCGAAATGGGTCGAAAAAGGGTCGGCCAGATGATGGGACCGTACCAGCGCGCGGTGGTGATCGTTTGTGATGGTCTCGGGGTGGGCGCCGCCCCTGACGCCGATCTGTTCGGCGATGGTCATGCGGACACTCTGGGCCACGTCCTCAGCATGGGCCACGCCAGGATTCCGAACCTCGCCGCTCTCGGGCTCGGGAATCTTCCTCCGACCTGCTCAAGCGCTCGCGAGGCCGCGCCGCGCGCCGGTTTCGGGCGTCTGGCTGAGAAGAGCGCCGGCAAGGACACCGCCACCGGCCATTGGGAAATGATGGGCCTTCTTACGGAAACGGCCTTCAAGCTGTTTCCCGGAGGTTTCCCGGCCTCTCTGGTCGAGAGATTCTCAAAGGAAACGGGTCGAGCGGTCCTCGGAAACAAGGCTGCTTCCGGGACCGAGATCCTCAAAGAACTGGGCGAGGAACATGTCGCCACCGGGGCGCTCATCGTCTACACGTCCGGCGACAGCGTCTTCCAGATCGCGGCCCATGAGAAGGTCGTCCCGCCAGCAGAGCTCTACCGCTACTGCCGCATCGCTTACCACCTCGCCTGCGAGGAACTTGGGGTGTGCCGGGTGATCGCTCGGCCCTTCGTGGGGGATGGGGCGGCGACCTACAAGCGGACACCCAATCGGCGCGATTTCGCGGTTCCGCCCGCGGGCCAGACGTTGCTCGATTATCTGGCCGCCGCGTCACTGCCGGTTTACGGGGTGGGGAAGATCGAGGACATCTTCTCGAGCCGGGGTATCAAGGAGGCGGTTCACACCGTGTCAGACGACGATGGCGTGAATCAGACCATCGCGGCTCTCGGGCGCTGGCCCCAGGGACTCATCTTCACCAATCTGGTCGACTTCGACACGCTCTATGGCCATCGCAACGACGTCCAGGGGTTCGCCCGAAACCTGGAAGGTCTGGACGCGCGAATCCCCGACCTCCTGGCCGCTCTGCGCGAGGACGATCTCCTGATCCTCACCGGCGATCATGGCTGCGACCCGTCGGACGAATCCACCGATCACACCCGTGAATTCGTTCCTCTCCTCGCCGCGGGGAAGAGGGTCCGCCCGGGAGCCCTCGGGGACAGAGAATCCTTCTCAGACATTGCCGCCACTCTGGCGGAGAACTTCGGACTCGGCGCCCCGATTCCCGGCGCCTCCTTCCTTCAGAGCATCGCGTCATGATCACCTTCGCGCCGACCCTGCTTCTTGCGCTGGCCCTGCTCGGCCAGATCGGCGGCGCCAACCCTGCGGCGCCCAAGAGCGGTCTGAGCCGAGAGTTGTCGAACTCGTTCGGAAAGAAGGTCGAGTTGCTCGAGAAGTTCGATCATGATCCCCAGGTGAAGCGGAGCGCGGTGGAGGTTCTGGAGTCCGAGCTCAATTCGTATGTCCGGTTCGCACTTGCGGAGAAGATCCCGCGTGGCCTCCGCGAGGTTCGCATTGTTCTCATGGAGGGTCGCCTCGAACTGCGCGGCCTCGCCAATCTTTCCGAGTTTTCGGAACTAAAGGAGAAGGCGGGAGCGTCTTTTTTGAGCCTGTTCAATGGCGAAATGGCGGTGGAGGTGGTGGCCGACTTCAAGAGCGATCGAGGCTTCGGTCAGTTCGAGCTGGTCAGCGCGCAGGTCGGGCCCATTCCACTTTCTGCGTCGATCGTGGGGGACATCGTGACTCGGGCCACCACGGATGCCTCAAGGCCGGGGGGCTTCGACATTCGCGCCCCCTTCCGACTTCCGTATTCGGCCAAGCGGATCCGTTCCCAGCAGGCGCGCGCCACTATCGAGTACTGATCAGAGTCCGGTGCGAGCCTCGCTTTCCGGAGCGTCCGCGCCGTGACCGGCGCGACGCCTGACTCCAAGGGGGTTTCGCGGAGGACATCGGCGCAAGGGGGCGCCGATCTCAAAGTCGATACGCCGGTTCAGTTCGTGAAGGGGATTGGCCCCGAGAGGGCCAAGGCTCTCGGCAGCGAAGGCATAGCTACGGTGCGGGATCTTCTTCTGATCCTGCCCAGACGGTACGAAGATCGTTCGTCACTCGCGCCAATCAAATCGCTCAAGGCCGGAGTCCGTACCACGGTGAGCGGGCGGATCGTGGCCGTGAGCCTCAAGCGAGCGCGGCGCATGCCTATTTTCGAGGCCATGGTCGAGGATTTCTCGGGCCGCATCAAGTGCGTCTTCTTCGGCCAGGCCTATCTGAAGGAGTCGTTCAAGGTGGGCCGCCGAGTGATTGTCCATGGCGCGGCCGAGTGGGATCGATACGGCGGGGGATTGGCCTTTCACTCTCCCGACGCGGAGATCCTTGACGAAGCGGATGGAGGCGGCGGATCTGCCGCGGAGGATGGCGGACTTGACGAGGCGATTCACATGGGCCGCGTGGTACCGGTGTACGAGAAGCGGGGAATGCTGCTGCCGAAAGTGTGGCGCCGGATCCTTACCCACCTCGTTCGATCACTGCCTCAAAGCTTCGGCTCCCCCGATCACCTGACTCCCGAATTGCGCGCAGACCTGGGCGTGGTCGGATGGCGGGAGGCCATCATCGCCGTTCATGACCCTTCACCGGGCGATGACCTCGACGCCCTGAACCGTGCGAGGTCGAGGGGGCATCTTCGACTGATCCTCGAGGAGTTCTTCCTCTTCGCCCTCGGCCTCGCGGCCAAGCGACTCGACCGGCGGCCCGGCGTCGTGGTGCGCGCCAACGAAGCCACCCGCCAGACCGCGAAGCGAGTTCTTCCTTTCCCGCTCACATCGGCCCAGAAGCGAGTTCTGAAGGAGATCGCCGCCGATCTCGAATCGGGCCGCGAAATGAACCGACTCCTACAGGGGGATGTCGGGTCGGGTAAGACCATTGTGGCCACTCTCGCCATGCTCCTCCCGGTGTCGAGCGGCAAGCAGGCAGTTCTGGTGGCGCCGACCGAGGTCCTGGCCGACCAGCACTTCATCACCCTGAGCCGGGTGCTTGCGCCGGTGGACCTGCGCGTGACTCGCTTGTCGGGCCGGCTCCGGTCGAAGGAGCGCAAGCAGGCGCTCGAGGCCATTTCCTCGGGAGAGGGCCAGGTGATCGTGGGGACCCACGCGCTCTTCGAGCCCGATGTGATCTTCAAGTCCCTGGCTCTCGCCATTGTGGACGAACAGCATCGCTTCGGAGTGATCCAGCGGGATGAGTTGCGGCGGAAGGGAGAGGGCGTCCACGCCCTCGTGATGACCGCGACTCCGATCCCTCGAACCCTGGCTCTGTCTTTTCACGGCGACCTCGACACGTCGGTCCTCGACGAAAAGCCTCCCGGGCGCATGCCGATTCGGACGTCTCAGCGGTTCGAGGGCCAGCGGGGCCGGATTGTGGACACCGCCCGGCAGCATCTCGACTTGGGCCGACAGGTTTACGTCGTGTGTCCACTGATAGAGGAGTCCGAGAAGCTGGCCGACGTGCGCGCGGTGACCCGGTTGAGTCAGGAGTGGGCGGCGTGGCTGCCCGGGGCCAGGGTTGGGGCGCTCCACGGGCGGCTGCCGCGAGACGAAAAGGGCGCCGCGATGGACGCCTTTGTGCGGGGCGAGACCCAGGTGTTGGTCAGCACCACGGTGATCGAGGTGGGCGTCGACGTTCCCAACGCCACTCTCATGGTGATCGAGCAGGCCGAGCGGTTTGGCGTAGCTCAGCTTCACCAGCTGCGGGGACGCGTCGGCCGGGGGCGCCACCCCTCAGAATGTCTGCTCGTGACCCGGGGTTACCTGAGCGACCAGGCCAAGCAGAGAATCGAGGCGATCGTGGCCAGCGAAGACGGCTTCTTCCTGGCTGAGAAGGATCTTGAGATTCGCGGCCCGGGAGAATTCTTTGGGACCCGCCAATCGGGCCGCGGGCTCTTCCAGGCTGGCGATCCGGTACGCGACAGGGATTTGCTGATTCGAGCGCGGGACATCGCTGACGGCTGGTGGAAGACCGCGGCACCGGACCACCCTCTTCGGGTTTACGCGCGGGGCGACGAGTGGACGGGGCGATTCGGCCTTTCTCGGGTCGGCTGAGGGGGCGCGCCCGGTAGACTACCGCTCGCGTGGCCAAGGCTCCCTCCCCCATCGTCCTCCTCCTGGGCCAGGACTCGCTACGCGCCGATCGGGCCCTGAGCGGCGTGCTGAAGGCGCGGGGTGTGGACGCATCCGAGATCGTCCGCATCTGGGGAGATGAGTCGTCGTTCTCCGATGTGTTCGCAGCCGCCGTCTCGCGTTCGTTGTTCTCGGACAAGACTGTGGTTCTGGTGCGGCGGGCGGAAAGGCTGCGGGGGGCTTTGAAGGATTCCGATAACGGGGGGTCGGATCATGAGGACGCGGATGAGCCGGAGGAGCCGGCGCCCAGGGCAAAAGGGAAGAAACCCGCGGTGAAGATGTCGACCTCCGCGAACGACCTTCCGGACCTGGATCCGTCGACATCTCTCATCCTGTTGGCCCGAAAGGCCGATCGCCGCGTTGGGATGTGGAAGAAAATCAGCAAGGTCGCAGAACTTATCGACGTGGACTACCAGAAGGGCAGGTCGCTCGCCATGGCCGCGGGCGCGGAGGCGAGGGCGCTCGGCCTCAAGATCCCAGAAGATCTCCTGCGGGACATCGTCGAGCAGAGTGGCCCCTCTCTTGGCCGGATCGTGAGCGAGTTGGAAAAGATATCGCTCTACGAAACCCCTCTGGGCCGAGGGACCGAGGAGATTCTAGCCGTGACCTCGAGCCCGCCGCTCTACCGCCTTTCGGACGCGATCGCGCTCAAGAACAAGAGGGAGGCTCTAAGCCTTCTGGACGAGGCGTTGAGGCAGGGCGAGGCCGGCCTCAGAGTTCTGGCCACGGCGTACGGGACCGTGCGCAAGCTGGCGTTCTTCAAGGCGCTGCGTCAAGCGGGGGTTGCGAGCGCCGAGGCGGGCGCCCAGGCGAGCATCC
>JAENWE010000063.1 GCA_016650185.1 Vicinamibacteria bacterium
AGCCGAAGAGGGTGGGCCGATCGAAGTAGAAGGTCGAGAGCTTCTCGAACGCAGGGTCGGGGGCCAGGAGCGCGGCCACCCTTTGGATCTGGGCATCCCCCTTGAACGAGGCGCGAACGCCGCGCAGTTCTTGGAGCACGATGTCGCGGAGCAGGAGGGGGCCTAAGGCCTTGACCGTCGAAGGACCCGCGGCTTGGGGCGGAAACGATCGTCGGAGCCGCCGGCTGCGTTCGAAGGCCCGGAACCGCGAGCCATCGAAGAGGTGGTCGGTGGTGGCCACGCGGTAGAGAGAGCCGCCGTCAATGGGGCGGCCATTGACGAAGCCGGTCGCGCGATCGACGCCGCTCAGGACCAGGTCTCCTGCTGAGTCCTCATTCAAGATCTCCCGGAGGTCGTCGCCGCGCAGGTCGAGAGTCACGATGGACTCGTTCGTCCACAACCATTCCCGAACCTCGTTTTCATGGAGTTTGCCGATGAGGGGAGGGAAGTGCGACACAGACCGGATGATCGCGACCTCGCTCAGGCCCCGGCGCCTTACGATGCGGGCCATGAACTCCTCCCACATCCGTTTGGAGATGCGGCCCTGTGCGGTAACCGCATCGTACGTCTTGAGTTTGGGCAGGGCGGCCTCAAGCTCGACGAACGAAGGAACCAGCATTTCCCCGCGGTCGCGCCGCGATGCATCCCTCAGAGCCCGGACCTCAGCGGAGAGCGCAACATCACTGGGCACGCGATCGGTCACCGAAGCCAGTTCATGGCGTAGGGCGGCCACGTGAAAGCCCGGGCGGTCGTCCCGCACCACCTCGGAATCGAGGCGGCCGACGCCGAGCCCGTTCGCGAAACCGCGAGCCACCAGAGCCGGCGAGCCCGGCCGCGAGTACGGGCGGTCGGGAAGTTCCACGCGGACGCGAATGCTCTCTGGGCTCCAGCGCACGTGCAGGTCCGCCACGATGGCGTCGATGCCGCTCACCCTCCGCGCCACTTCGGCGTTTTGCTGGGGCGAGAGGTTGGAGAGAACGAAGACTGTCTCGACGCCTTCGAGCCGCAGCGTCTGAACCTCACGAGCGGCGGCAGCTACAGGATCCTCGAAGGTCCAGTCGCCCAGCGCACGACGCGGCAGACTGCCCTTGACCCCTGGATCCACGAGTCCCACGAGACCGAAGCGAACGCCCCCGGCGGACACCACCCGAGAGGCCTCCAGCAGTCCAGGAGTCTTTGTCTGCAGGTTGGCGGCCAGGATCCCAATCCCGCCGAACTCCTTCTTGAGGTCGAGCAAGGCGGCGGCGCCCAGCCCGAGCTCGAACTCGAAAGGGATGAGGATCTTGTAGCCCAGACGCTGCAGGGCGCCCATGTCGATTCGGGCTCGCTCATGGTCGTCGACGCCCAGGTCTCCGTTTTGGGAGCCGAGATCGACGACCAGCGGGACGGCGCCCGAGGATCGCGCTTCCGCCACGAAGCGTTGGATGAGCGTCGCGCGGGGACCGATCTGTGCGAGGTTCAAGGGCAGCTCGAACACTCGCGCCCCATCGATGTCGATGCGATTCATCTCGCCCTGCTCCCAGTCCGTCGGGTCGGTCGTGAACATCGCGCCCGCCTCCTCGACGTAGTAGGCCACTTTCTTCCGGGTGAGGTTGGCCCGATAAACGGAGGCTCGACCTGGCCGCAGATCGGGGAAGTCGGCCTTCGTCCGAGGATTCTCAAGCAGCATGGCCAGAAGGTCTCGGGAGCCTTGAGACCTGTCGGGGTCCTGGACGAGCACAGCCGTGCCCGAGAGCAGGGTCGCCACGTCACCGATCTTCTCGGCGCGCGATCGCAGGTCGAGGAGGCGGGGCAGTTCGTCGCCGTCCGGTTCGTCCGACGGCAGAAATACAGACAGGCCCGGGGCTCGCCAGCACGCGTGACTCACCAGCTTGAATGGGATGCGCTGACGGTTCGCTTCCTCGGTGAGGAGTTCGTTCTCGTCCTGGCTGCGAAGGGCGCCGAGCGCGCCCAGGCTTCGGCCCGTGTAGATAAGGGACAACCCGGGAAGGCCGGCGATCGAGCCCGGCCCTGGGACGGGAGACGGGGCCGGCGGAGTTACGCGGGCGGGGGCCCCTACCGGTTTCGGCGTGGGACTTGGTGTCGCCGGTTTTTTTCCGGCCTGGCCTTCACTCAGGGCCTGTCGTCGCTTTCTTTCCTTTTCCGCGGCTTCGGCGAGGCTCTGCCCGTGGGCTCCCGAAACACAAGAGAGCACGAGGAGCGCGGCGATACCTCGCCTCCAGAAACGATTCGACGGGTTCAAGATTCTGAGGGAGCATTACCGCGATGGGCCGATCGGTCAAGTGACCTCCGAGCGCCCCCTGAAGAACGATCCGGCACGTTCGACCAGGTGACGGAAGTGCCGGCAGGCAAGGCCCCCCGGGACTAGTCGTTGTCTCCGGCCAGTAGCCCACCGATGCCGCCGAGGACCGAGCCCTCTCCTCGTCCGCCGCTGCCCGCGATCTTCGAGGCTCCCACGATGCGGTTCGCCATGCGCGAGAGGGGCAGGGACTGAAGCCAGACTTTGCCCGGCCCCTGAAGGGTGGCGAAGAAGAGACCTTCGCCGCCGAACAGGGCCGACTTGATCTTGCCGACGTACTGGATGTCGTAGTTGACCGTGGGCTGAAAAGCGACGATGCAGCCGGTATCGACGCGGAGTCCCTCACCGGGGGCGAGGGTTCTTTCGTGGAGCGTGCCGCCGGCGTGGACGAAACAAAGACCGTCGCCCTGCAGCCTCTGCATGATGAAACCCTCACCCCCGAAGAAGCCGGCTCCGAGCTTTTTCTGGAAGGCGATGCCGATCGAGACGCCCTTGGCCGCGCAAAGGAACGAGTCTTTCTGGGCGATCAGCTCCCCGCCGATCTGGGCGAGGTCGACTGGAATGATCGTGCCAGGGAAGGGCGCGCCGAAAGCGACTTTCTTCTTCCCCGCTCCCTTGTTCACGAAGACGGTCATGAAGAGCGACTCTCCGGTCAGCAGGCGTTTCCCCGCGCCCATAAGGGCCCCCAGAAAACCGCCGCTTCCCGAATTCGAACCGTCGCCGAAGATCGTCTCCATGTCGATCCCGTCTTCCATGTACATCATGCCGCCCGCCTCGGCGACCGCGGCTTCGCCGGGATCGAGTTCGATTTCGACGAACTGCATGTCCTCGCCGTAGATGGTGTAGTCGATGACGTGCATGGGGCTCATTGGGCTTTTCTCCTGGTCAAGGTCAAAGGTGCTCGAGAAAGGTGGTGGCGGCTCGTTCGGGGAGCATTTTGTCCGCCCGATCTGAAAAAACAAACGATAACCGGAGTGGATTGTTCAAATCGGCGATGGCGATGGAATTCTCCCGAGGCTCCAAAGTTTCGCGCTCCCCTCCCGCCGTGTCATAGGCTGTGGCGATGGTCGAGGGAAATGACGGAGATGATGGGAAGGGGGCGTCCTCGCAGCCGAAGGACCTGCCCTTTCCCTCGAGCCTCTGCCACCTTTGCGCGGCTCCGCCCCGGTACGTGACGACCGATAAAGGCAACGTCTTCATCCAGTGTCCGGTGTTGAAGCGCTATCCGCCCCAGCCGGTGCGCTCGTGCGAGGCGTTCACGCCGATGAGCGGATAGCCCGCGATTACTTTCTTGATGAGCATCACTCGCGCCTATTTGAGGGTAGATCCAGACGTCAGACGTCGGATATCCTCCCCTCGGACCGTGAAGCGGGCGATAATTGGCCTTACATGACGCCAGCCTCCGCCACCTTCCGTAGTCTCGGGATCTCCCAGCCCACTCTCGACGCCCTCATTCAAAAGGGTTACGACCATCCGACGCCCTGCCAGGAGGAGACCATCCCTCCGGCCATGAAAGGAAAGGACCTGGTCGTGCAGTCCCGTACCGGGACGGGGAAGACCGCGGCCTTCGGCGTTCCCCTGGTCGAGAGAGTCGATCTTGGCCTCAAGGGCGTCCAGGGAGTGGTTCTGGCGCCCACTCGTGAACTGGCCGTTCAGGTGGCGGAGGAACTCGCCGCCATCGGCAAGGGGCGCGGCATCAAGGTCGGCGCGATCTACGGTGGCGACTCGATGGATCGTCAGATGGATCTGCTCGAAGCGGGCGCCCAGCTCATCGCCGGCACCCCCGGCCGGGTACTCGATCATCTGCGGCGAGGCACCCTCGATCTCAAGAACCTGAAGATGTTCATCCTCGATGAAGCCGACCGGATGCTCGACATGGGCTTCGCCGAGGAGATGCAGAAGATCGTGGCCTTCGTACCCGAGGAGCGGCAGACCCTGCTCTTCTCGGCCACCATCCCCGCCTCCATCAAGCACCTCATCTACAACTTCTTGAAGGAGCCGCAGTGGCTCCTGCTCTCCGAAGACAAGGTCTACGTCACCGATGTCGAGCACGTCTATTGCATCGTGCCGAGGATGCGGAAGGAGCAGACTCTGTACGATCTCCTCCTGTGGGAGGAGCCGACCTCGGCCATGGTCTTCTGCAACACGCGGGAGGAGACCCGGAAGGTCCACGAATTCCTGCAGCAGCGACACGTTCCCTCGGAAATGTTGTCGTCGGACCTCTCGCAGGGCAAACGCGAGCGCGTTCTAAAGGCGTATCGCGACGGCAAGATCAAGGTACTCGCCACCACCGACGTGGCCTCTCGTGGGATCGACGTCGACGACGTCTCGCACGTTTTCATCTTCTCGACCCCCGATTCGCCCGAGCAGTACATCCATCGCGCGGGCCGGACGGGGCGCATCGGAAAGTCAGGTCGCGCCATCAGTCTGCTTTCGGCGCACGACATCATGAACTACAACCGCCTGGTGAAGCGGTATCACATCGAGGTGAAGGAGCTTCGACCTCCTTCCTCCGATGACGTGACCCGCAGGACCGCCGAGCGGCTCCTGGACCTGATCCTCCTCGAACGCGCGGGCTCGCCCGACGCCCAGGCCCTGGCCGACGTGCTGCTGGCTCGCGACGATCGCCGCCATCTCGTGGCCTCGCTTCTCGAAGTGTGGCGCGACGAGAAAAGGAAGGTGGTGATCCCGATCGAAGTCGACCCGGAAGAGGCCGCCGTCCTGGCCAAGGAGGCCGTGGCCGAGGCGGAGCACAAAGCTGCCGCCTCACGCCGCCATTCCGGTGGTGGAGGAGGCCGGCCAGGCGGCGCAGGGCGTGGCCGCAGCGGTCCGCCCAGGAGGCGCTAGCAGTCCGTGGTGAAAGTCCGCCGTTGCACCGAGACGAGCGATGCGCCCGTCTGGCAAGGCGCCGAGGAGCCTCAATATCCTGGAATATTGAGGCGACGAGCAACGCAGTCCAGGCGGGATGCAGCGTTCGTCGAATGCAGGCCGACTTTCACCACGGGCTGCTAGCCCGGGAGGCTCCTGCGCGACACCGCGCGGCCGGCCACCTTCGCCGTCGCCCAGGCCCACTGGAAATTGAAGCCGCCGATGCGGCCATCGACATCGAGAATCTCCCCGACGAAATACAGGCCGTCGGCAAGGCGCGACTGCATCGTCTTCGGGTTCACTTCGTCGAGGGTTACACCGCCTGAGGTGACCTCCGCGAAGTTGTAGCCGCGACCATCGAGGACGTCGAGTGGAAAGGACGTGATCGCTTCGACGAGCCTCCGTCGCTTTTCCTTTGTAAGCTTGCCGAGCGTCGGGTCGGAACCGGTGGAGGTGGTGACCAGTCGAAGGGCTACGGCCTGGGTCAGACCGAAAGCGCGGACCGCTTCCGTCGCGACATGGTGGTGGGGGCGTTCCCTGGTCGCGGCGATGAGACGCTGATCGACCTCCTCAGGCGAGAGGCCGGGAGTGAAGTTCAGGCTCATGACGGCGTCGGCCCCGTCCGCCCTCGCGCGACGCATGAATCTGGATGCGTTCAGCGCCAGCGGGCCGCTGATTCCGAAGTGCGTCCATAACAAAGACCCCTGGATGTGGACCGTCTTCTCCCGCGGTCGAGTGACCCTGATGGCCGCCTCGTGGGTGATCCCCGACAGGGGAGCGTGAAATTCGCCGCCCAAGATCAACGGCTCCAAAGCCGGCACCGTCGGCACGATGGTGTGACCCTGCGCGCGGGCCATGGAATAGCCGAA
>JAENWE010000064.1 GCA_016650185.1 Vicinamibacteria bacterium
CTCCGGTGATGGGAGCCTGCTTTTGCTGCTGAGCTCGAACGGGAGAAGCCAGAAGGCCTATGCCTATGACGAGAGCCAATCCGGAGGAGAGGCGAACGGCGGCGGTTGTGTTCATCCTCCGGCGAGTCTACCGGGGAAGTCCAGTCTGGCGTCCGCCTCCAGCGCCCGACCCGACACCTAGCCCAGGGCTAGCGCGAGTTTCGGCCGCCGAAGGTCTTCCGTTTGCCCGCTCCGAAGGAACTGCCGCCCTCTCTTTGGGGGCGAGAGAAACTGGTCCGTTCGCTCCCGGCTTGGGCCCCTCGGGTGGCGTCTGCTCCACGCAGGGCCTGACGGTTGTTGGTGGCCGCCGCCCTCGCGAAGCGATCATCGGCCGGTCGGGTGGCCGTCGAGCGCTTGGCGGTATCGATCCGGATGCCGGATCCCACCACCTGCGCGCGCGCTGGTCGGGCCCGATCGTCCGCCGGCCGATTCTGAGGTCTTTGTCCCTCGTGGGTTCCGCGGCCCTTCGAAGCGCCCTGGCCTCCGCGATTGGCGCCGAAGCGGGTGTAGGGCTTCGGGCTCGAGGAGCGTCCACGTCCCCCGCCATCCCGGTCGCCACGAAACTTCGCAGCCTCCGGAACGGCCGGTCGTCCGGCCTCGTAGTCGAAATCGGGCAAGGTCACGCGCGGCATGCGGTTGCCGATGGCGCGTTCGATGGACCGCAACGCTCCCTCTTCCTCGGGAGAGACGAACGCGAACGCATCTCCCGCCGACTGATTCCGACCGGTGCGCCCGACGCGATGGATGTAGTCCTCGTGGGTGGGGGGAATGTCGAAGTTGACGACGTGGGAGAGAGATTCGACGTCAATGCCCCGAGCGGCGATGTCCGTGGCCACCAGGACCGCGAACTTGCCTTCCTTGAAACGACGCATGGTCTCGGTTCGCTGCGATTGAGAGCGATCGCCGTGAATACGCCCGGAGGAGACACCCATGCGAACCAGATAGTCGGCCAGCCGGTTGGCCCGCGCCTTGGTCCGGGTGAACACGATCACGCTGCGGATAAGGCCGCGTTTCATCAGTTCGGTGAGAAGAACCGGCTTCAGGTGCTGAGCTACGGGGTAGGCGGCCTGGGTGATGCCCGCGGCCGGGGCCGACTGACGCTCCACGCTGATGGTGAAGGGGTCGTGCAGCATCTCCCGCGAGAGCTTGGCGATCTCGTTCGGCATGGTGGCGGAGAAGAAGAGGGTCTGGCGCTTGGCGGGCAGGTACTTGAGGATGCGATGGATGTCGGGGAGGAAGCCCATGTCGAGCATGCGATCGGCCTCGTCGAGAACCAGAACTTCGATGTTCTTGAAGTTCGAATACTTGTAGCGCATGTGATCGAGGAGGCGGCCCGGGGTGGCCACGATGACGTCCGTGCCCCGGCGAAGGGCGTGTTCCTGCGCGCCCATGCCGACCCCGCCATAGATCGCCGCGCTCGAGACGGTGGTGTGGACGGCGAGCGCGTTCAGGTGCTCGTCGACCTGGGCCGCGAGTTCGCGGGTCGGGGTCAGGATCAGGGCCCGGGTGACGCCTTTCGCCTTGCCCAGGCGGTGAATCAGAGGCAGACCGAAGGCGGCGCTCTTGCCGCTGCCCGTCATGGCGCAGGCCAGAACGTCCTTGCCCTCGACGGCCGGCGGAATGGCCTGTTCCTGGATCGGAGTGGGGTTGTGAAACCCGAGTTCTTTGATTCCGCGCAGCAACTCCGCCGAGAAGCCATAGTTGGTGAAAGGCATGATGAGGGTTTAGGTCCTGACTTTTTGGGGGGCTTTCGCCCCTGAATAGGTTGTGGCCGCGAGCGGAAACGAAAACGTCCCTATCGCCTCAAAAAGCGGCCTTGAGCCCTGGCGGCTTCGCGATGAAAGACGTGGCGAAGCAGGGGCTCGTAAGCGAGTATTGTCTCATGAGCGCTCAGGATGGCCGTCGGGCCGGGGGTTCCCCCTTCCTTTTTCGGGCCGGAGCATCCGCTAAGCTCAGCGGTCCAAACCAAAGTAAGGATCTCTCATGCTTCTCGAAGGAAAGAACGGACTCATTCTCGGCGTGGCCAACAAGCGTTCCATCGCTTGGGGCATCGCGAAAGCCTGCGCCCGGGAGGGCGCGCGCCTGGCCCTCACCTACCAGGGTGAGCGACTCAAGGAGAACGTGGACGACCTCTCCAAGGACCTGAAAGATCCCATCCTGTATCCCTGCGACGTCAGCAAGGACGAGGACATCGCGTCCCTGGCGGCGAGCGTCAAAGCGGAGATTGGCTCTCTCGACTTCGTCGTCCACTCCGTGGCTTTCGCCCAGCGCGAGGAACTGACCGGAGAGTTCCTCAACACTTCACGAGAGGGTTATCGAATCGCCCAGGACATTTCCTCCTACTCCCTGACTGCGGTTGCGCGTGCGACCGCGCCTCTGATGGAAGGCCGGGCCGGCTCGATCCTCACCTTGTCCTACCTCGGCGGTGAGCGCGTGGTGCCGCACTACAATGTGATGGGTGTGGCCAAGGCGGCGCTCGAGATGTCGGTTCGCTATCTGGCCGCCGACCTCGGCCCCAGGGGCATCCGGGTGAACGCCATCTCGGCAGGGCCCATCAAGACCCTCGCCGCCGCGGGGGTCGGCGGCATTTCCAAGATGATTGACTACTACCGCCAGCACGCGCCTCTGCGCCGGGCTACCGATCAGGATGAAGTCGGCGATGCCGGTCTCTTCCTGGTGTCGAGCCTGTCCCGCGGGGTGACCGGTGAAGTCCTGCATGTCGACAGCGGGTTCCATGCCATGGCGATGTCCGCCGATCTGGTCTAGTGTCCTGCCTCCGGACACCAGGAAAGGAGAACGTGATGGGTTCAGTGCAGATTGAAATCAAGGACGGGATCGGGGTCATCCGTCTGAGTGGCCCGCGCGGGAACGCGATGAACGAAGACCTGGTGTCGGATCTTTCCTCCGCCCTCCGGACCGTCGGAGGAGAAGGGCAGGTGAGGGCCGTCCTCCTGGCCTCCGCGCACCCGAAGCTTTTCTGTCCAGGCCTGGATCTGGTGTCGCTCTCGGAGATCGGCCGGACCGACATGGGCGCTTTCATGCTGAACTTCGCGACTCTCCTGACGGATCTGTTTGCCCTGAAGAAACCGGTGGTGGCGGCGGTGAATGGCGCGGCCGTGGCCGGGGGGTGCCTTCTCGCTCTGACCGCGGACTGGCGCGTGGTCAAGCGGGGCGCTTCCATGGGGCTGAACGAAGTGAAGGTGGGAGTGCCCCTTCCCTGGTCCGCGGTGCTGCTCTTGAAATCGACGGTCTGCGCGTCGGCCCATACCGCGGTGGCCTTGCTTGGCCGCAACTTCGAAGGCGACGCCGCGGTCGCCACCGGTTTCGCGAGCGAAGTGATCGAGGCCGAGGCCTTCGAGGGCACGGTTGCGGAAAGGCTTGCTGAGTTCGCGGAGAAGGATGCCTTTTCTTTCGGGGTCACCAAGGGTCATCTCCGCGGCGCCGCCGTGGCGTCGATGCGAGACCGTGAGGCCGCCCTGCTCGATGAATTCCTCGACGGCTGGTTCTCGGAGAGCACCCAGGCCCGCATTCAGAAGGCCGTGGCCTCGCTCAAAGCCAAGGCGTAGGCCCCAGGGGCCGGCCCTCAGCCGGGGCCCGTCTTCGCCTTCACTTGCCCGACCAGCCAACTGGACACCGATTAATAGTTGGGGTTCAAATCATTATGGTAGACTGAGCGGGTGCGGCAACCCCTCAGATTTCTGATCATGCTGGTGGCGGGCCTGGGCCTGCTGACCTGGGGGGCTTTCCTGGTCATGCAGGCGACCACGAAAAACTGGGTGGAGCGCGATCTCACTCTTCGGGCCCGGTTGGCCGTGAATGGCGCAAGCCACATCCTGGCCGAGGGCCTCCGGGCGGAAAAGCCGGCAGAGTTGAAGACCGTGCTTACCAACCTGGTTCGGGACGAGCGGATTCTCGGCGTTTCCGCGTGCGCACCCGACGGCCAGCTCGTCGCCACCGCGGGAGTTGCTCCGGTGGACTTTGGCTGTCTTCAGGTGACCCCGTTCGTGTTTCCAAAAGGCGCTCCCCTGGGCTCCCCGCCCCTGGAATGGGAGCACGTCGCCGGCATCCGGGGCGGGCGAGCCCATCTGAACGGCCTTGCGGTCATGGATGAAAGCGGCCCCGCGGGCCTGGTCATTTTGGTTCATGACTTGAGCTTCGCGGAACGGCGCGATGCCGAGGGACGGAATCTGCTTCTGGTCGCGTTCTTTCTTCTTTCTTTGTGCGCGGCGCTCGTCACCATCATCGCGGTTCGGCTTTCGTGGCGAAGCTGGACCCAGAGGCTTCGGCGCATGCTCAAGGGGGACGAGGAAACCGACGAATTCCGTCCCCTGCTTCGTGATGTTCGGGCGCTGGTCGATGAGATCATGACCGAGCGAGACGCGGACGGCGAAGGAGGGGCCTGGACCGCGGATCGCCTCAAGCAGGCTCTCCGCCGTAATCTCCACGGCGAGAAGATCGTCATCGTTTCCAATCGCGAGCCGTACATTCACGAGCGTCAGAGCGACGGGTCGATTCGGGTTCTGCACCCGGCCAGCGGCCTGGTCACCGCCCTTGAGCCGGTTATGCGCGCCTGCTCCGGAGTGTGGGTGGCGCACGGCAGCGGCACCGCCGACCGGGACGTCGTGGACGCCCACGCCCGGGTGATGGTTCCGCCCGGCGAGGCGCTCTACCCGCTGCGGCGGGTGTGGTTCACCGAGGAACAGGAGAAGGGGTACTACTACGGCTTTTCCAACGAAGGCCTCTGGCCTTTATGCCACGTGGCCCACACCCGGCCCATCTTTCGCACCTCCGATTGGATTCACTACGGCGAGGTCAATCAGAAGTTCGCCGACGCGGTGTGTGACGAAGCCGAGATCGAGGATCCGATCGTGCTCATTCAGGACTATCACCTGGCGCTGGCTCCCCGGATGATTCGCGAGAAACTTCCACGGGCCACCGTGATCGGGTTTTGGCACATTCCCTGGCCCAACGCCGACCGCTTCGGGATCTGTCCCTGGCGGGAGGAGATCCTCGACGGAATGCTCGGCGCCAGCATGCTCGGGTTCCATACTCAGGGACACTGCAACAACTTCATGGACTCCGTGGATCGCTATCTCGAGTCGCGAATCGACCGCGAGAAACAGGCGGTGGTGCAGCTCGGGCGCAGCACTCAGATCCGTCCCTACCCAATTTCGCTCGAATGGCCAGTGCGGTGGCTGAAGGATCTGCCCCCCGTTCCTGAATGCCGCCGCGGCGTTTTTGAGGAACTGGGCCTGTCGGAGGACGCTCTGCTCGGCGTGGGCGTCGATCGGCTGGACTACACGAAGGGAATCGAGGAACGGCTCCAGGCCGTGGAGCGCTTGCTCGAACTCCGGCCCGAACTCCTGGGCCGTTTCGTCTTCGTCCAGTTGGCAGCGCCCAGCCGGACTGCGATCGATCGGTATCGCGTACTGAACGAAAGCGTGGAAGCCATCGCGAAGCGCGTCAACGATCGCTTCGGATCGGGATCGTATCGGCCCATCATCCTCAAGCGCGCCCATCACGAGCCCCCCACGGTGTTCCGTTATTACCGTGCGGCCGACCTCTGCTACGTCAGCAGCCTCGATGACGGCATGAACCTCGTGGCCAAGGAGTTCGTAGCCGCGCGGGAAGATGAAAAAGGCGTGCTCGTCCTCAGCCAGTTCACGGGCGCCGCCCGGGAATTGACCGAGAGCCTGGTCGTAAATCCGTACGACCTCGACCAGTCGGCGGAAGCCATGGCCGCAGCCTTGATGATGCCGATCGAGGAGCAGCGAGCGCGTCTACGTTCCATGCGCGCCTACGTGGCGGAGTTCAACATCTATCGCTGGGCGGGGCGGATGCTCAGAGATGCGGCTCGCCTCCGCCGCCGCGACCGCCTTTCCGGGCGGTTGAACGACCAATACTCCGCCCGCTTCACCGGAGCCGAATCTTGAAGAACATTCTCGCCGCCGACCAGCGGGGGCTGCTCGCTCCCTTCGCCTGGTCCGATACCCTGCTCGCCTTCGATTTCGATGGAACCCCCGCGCCCATCGTCACGGAGCCCTCCCGCGCGGCTTTGCGTCCGCTCACCCGCGATCTCCTGCGTCAGGTCGCAGCGCTCTATCCCTGCGCCGTCATCTCGGGCCGGGCCCTGCCTGACCTGACCCGGCGGGTCGGAGGACTGGGGCTTCGCGGTCTGGTGGGCAATCATGGAGTTGAGCCCTTTGGAGCCACCCGGATGATCCACAAGAGGATCCTCGACTGGCGACCCCAGTTCGAAGACGCGCTCCGGGACGAGCGGGGGGTCGCGATCGAGGACAAGACCTACTCCCTGGCCATTCACTTCCGCTATTCCCGGGCCAAGAAGCGCGTTCGCGCGAAGGTCGAGGAGGTGGCCTCGGGACTGGAACGCGCACGCCTGATCGGGGGCATTGAGGTGATGAATGTGGTCCCCACGGACGCTCCCCACAAGGGCATGGCTCTGGAGCGTGAGCGCAGGCGCCTTAGCTGCGACACCGCGATCTACATCGGTGACGACGAGACGGACGAGGATGTGTTCGCCCTCGACCAGCCGGGACGATTGCTCACCGTCAGGGTGGGCCCTAAGTCCACCTCGCGCGCGAATTTCTATATTCGCTCGCAGGCGGACATCGACTCTTTCCTAAGCGCCCTCATTCGACTTCGAGAAGGCAAGAAATCGGCGCTCAAGACGCCACGCTGACCCTCCAAG
>JAENWE010000065.1 GCA_016650185.1 Vicinamibacteria bacterium
CAGTACAAACGGAGGTCTGACGGGTCGGTGGTAGGCCAGCGTCGCATCCCCAGGCTGAAGATCGAGTACCAGGCCACGCGCGCCATCTTCGCCCGCGTCATCGCGGAGTACGACGCCCGCTATCAGGACTCTCTCCGCGATGACTCAAGGACCGAGGCTCCGATCCTGATCCGCGATGCGATCTCGGGTCTTTATGAACCGGCCCCTGCCAGCCGTCGGAACGGTTTGCGAATCGATGCTCTGTTCGCCTGGCAACCGACGCCGGGCACGGTTTTCTTTGCGGGCTACGGAAGCTCGCTCCGAGAGGATGACGCCTTCGCGTTCCGAAACCTGAGCCGTTCGACGGACGGCTTCTTCATGAAGTTCAGTTACCTCTTCCGACTCTAAGGAACGCTGCGTCTCGTGGACGCGGCGTTCCGGCGAAATCGTTTTCGAGACGTTAGAACTTGATGCGGGTGGTGATGCCGAACGAGTGGGGCGGGTTGGTGAGGTAGCCGACGCGGGCCCGGGTGCCCCGCTCCTGGTCCAGGGCGAGCAAGGCGCGTTCGTCGGTCAGGTTGCTGGCGTAAAAAGCCAGGTCCCATTTGTCACGGGTGGCCCCAATGCGCGCGTTCAGGATGCTGTAGGCCGGCAACTCAGGGTCGAAGGTGAAGGTACTGGCGCGAAGCGGGGCGCCAATGGTGCCGGCGCCAAAGGACAGCAGATTCACGGTTCCGAAACCGCTCGCTTGATCACCGATCTGGGTGAAACGCGACCCTGAATACTGAAACGTCCCGGTGACGTAGGCCAGGGTGTCATTCTTCAGCTGCCACTGGTAGGTGGCCGCCGCCGCCGCCTGAAACTTGGGCACGCTCGGCAGCCGGTTCCCCGCCTTTATTCCCGAAAGCACATTTCCCCCCGAGCTCAGGGTGGAGCGAAGCTGCGAGTCGGTGTAGCTGCCGGAGATCGAGAAGTCGAAGTTCTGGTTCGGGGCGGCCGTGAATTCGGCCTCGAACCCACGGCTGCGCGCCTTCGGCACGTTGAAGATCACCCGCGATGAACACGATCCCGCGGTTACGGTGGCCTGGAGGTCGGTGATGTCCATGTTGAAGGCCGCGACGCTGAGTGAGCCGCGTCCGTCCATCACCCTCGATTTGGAACCGACCTCATAGTTCCAGGCTTTCTCGTCTTTCCAGGCGTCATTTCCCCCAAAGGTGGCCAGGTCTTCCGCCGTACACAGGGGAACGTTGAGCTGGTCGTTGATCCCGCCCAGTCGGAAGCCCCGAGAGACCTGGGCATTCACGCCCTCCCGAATGCTCAGATTCGGTTGAACGGCGTCGATGAAGCCTTCAAACCGGTCGTAGTAACCGGCGACGCGCAGGGCCGCCTTCTCCCCCATCTTGACGTTGCCGCCCAGCTTTGCATTCCCGCCCAGGTCGCTCCCATTGATCGTGTTCGCGTCGAACTCGACGAACCACTTCGAAACGCCGATTTCCGGTTGGTTCGTGATGTAACGCACGGTTCCCGACAGGGAGCCGGAACCGAACAGGGTTCCCTGCGGTCCGCGCAACACCTCGACACGCGACACATCAAAGAGGTCGAGATCGGGCGTGAACAGAGAAAGCGAGATCACCGACTCATCGAGATAGGCTCCCACCTGTTCCTTGACCCCGGGCCCGGCGCAGACTTCCGAGCGGCCTCATGAAAGCCGACCGCCTTCTCTCCGCCCTCCTCCTCCTTCAGTCGCGGGGTCGCGTCACCGGACGAGAGATGGCGAAGCGTCTCGAGGTCTCCGGTCGCACCGTCCATCGAGACATGGAGGCGCTCAGCGCGGCCGGCGTGCCCGTCTACGCGATCCGGGGAGTACGCGGAGGCTGGGAGCTTGACGAGGACTGGCGAACCCAGGTGCCGGGCCTTGACGAGGCCGAACTACGGGCGCTGCTGATGTCGCAACCCCGCGTTCTGGGCGACCCTCGACTGGTGGCGTCGGCCGCGCGCGCGCTGGTCAAACTGACGGCGTCCCTCCCATTCTAAGTGCGTGCGCACGCCAACGCGATTCGCGAGCGACTCCATGTCGATACCACCGGCTGGCGCGGACTGACCGAGCCCGTGCACGCGCTGCCGGTGGTGCAGGAGGCGGTCGCCCGCGACCGCAAGCTCGCGTTTCAATACCGTAAGCCGGACGGCGAACTTTCAGAGCGGACCGTGGAACCTCTGGGGCTCGTCGCGAAGGGAAGCGCCTGGTACCTGGTGGCGAACACGAGCGAAGGCTTTCGCACCTTCCGGGTTTCGCGGATCGACAAGGCTTCGGTCCTCGACCTTTCCAGTCCACGCCCTCCCGGTTTTGACCTCGCCGCCCACTGGAAGCTCTCAACGGACCAGCTTCGAGAAAGCCGGAAGCGATACAAGGTCACGTTGCGCGTCGAACCTCGGGCGGCGGAACGGTTCTTGTTTTGGGGGTATGCGCCGGTGCGGGGAGTTCCGAATCGAGGTGGCGGCGGATGGGTGACGCGGGACGTGGATTTCGACGATGAGGACCAAGCCTGTTTTGTCGTCCTTGGTCTTGGCCCCCGCGCCGAAGTCCTCGCTCCAGCGGGCCTACGAGCCCGAGTGGCGAAGGATCTCGCCGAGGTGATCCGTCGTGCTCGCCCAACGAGGACGCGAGTCCGAAGAACCGGCCCTAGTTGAACCCCGCCGGAGCGGCTCGGACTATCCCTTGAGATTCTTTGCGAAGAACTCGAGGGTTCGCTTCCAGGCCAGAGCGGCCGCCTCTTTGTCGAAGCGCGGCGTCGTGTCGTTGTTGAAGCCATGCTGGGCCCCCGGATAGACGAAGCCCTGGTACCGAACCTTGTTCGCTTTGAGGGCCTCCTCGAAAGCCGGCCAGGCCGCGACCTGGCGTGTATCCATCTCGGCGTAGTGGATGAGCATTGGGCACTTGATGTTCTTCACTTCGTCCGCGGGCGGCGCTCCGCCATAGAAAGGCACGGCCCCCGCGAGGTCGGGAACGCGGGTGGCCAGCATGTTGGCGACGCCGCCGCCGAAACAGAACCCCACCACCGCCACCTTGCCTGTGCAGTCGGCGCGGCCCTTCAGATATGCGGTCGCGGCAATGAAGTCCTCAGTTCGCTTTGGACCGTCGAGCTTCTGGAACAGCTCGCGCGCGCCGTCCTCATCGCCGGGATAGCCTCCAAGAGGAGCGAGGGCGTCGGGAGCAAATGCCACGTAGCCCTCCAGCGCGACTCGGCGGGCGACGTCCTCGATGTGGGGATTCAGTCCCCGATTCTCGTGCACGACCAGGACGCCGGGGAGTTTCCCCTTTTGAGTGGCGGGGCGCACCAGATATCCGCTGGTCTTGGCGTTACCCTGCGGCGACGGGTAGGTGACGACTTCGGTGACGATGCGTTTGTCGTCCTTGGCCACAACCTCCGCTTCGGCGAAGCGAGGGGAGAGAGCGTCCAGCATCACGGCCGCGGTCATGCCACCGACGGTGAACCGGGCGGCGCCGTCGAGGAATCCACGGCGGTCGATGTCACCGTGGACGTATTTGTCGAAAAGGTCCAGCACTCCCTGATCGAAGTCTTTAGCCGTCTTCATTTCCATACTCGCTCTCCGGATGATGGCGGGCGTCAATCCGCCCGGGATAAGGGCGAGTTTCGCACGATGCCCGAGCGTCTTGTAAGCCCGTGGCTAGTTTGGAAAACGGCCGAGAGCCACCAGCAGCTCGAAGCGGGCCTGTCGCAAGGAGTCCTCGGCCTGAGCCATGGCGGTTTCGACATCGCGGGCGGCGCCTTGAGCCTGGATTACTTCGATGTTGGTAGAGGCCCCTGCGTCGAATGCGGTGATCGTGATCTTCAAGACTTCGTTGGCCTGTTCGGCGGCCAGGCGCGCGCTTGCGAGGACGCGCTCGAAGGCCAGAACCCCGGTGCGGGCATTCCGGACTTCGGCTCGCGCCTGGATCTGCGCTTGGGCGAGAGAGAAGTCCGTGGCTTGAGCGTTCGCCTGTCGCTCGAACTGCACTCCCTTCCGTTCGCCGCCGTTGTAGATCGTCTGAGACAGCTGCAGCGAAAGCCTCCAGCTCTTGGAGGGTTGGAACAGGCCCTTCGGGGTGAGGTAGTGCGGATCGAAGGTGAGCGATACGGTTGGCCACCAGTCTTTCGAACTGCCCTTGAGGACGTTCTGGCTGGCTCGCTGCTCTGCGGTCAGAAGACGGAGATCGGACCGAGCGCTGAGGTCGTCGAGCAGGTTCGCCGGAGCCACATCGAAGGTCGGTTCACCGTCTGTATCTATCGGCCCATCTTCGCCCAGCAGCACACCGAGGGCGACCTGCGCCCGTCGAAGGGACAGCTTTGACGACTCCAGGAAGGTCTCATCCGTCGAAACCACCTGCCCGGCCCGCAACTCATTGAGACGGCTTCCGATCCCGCCTTCCCGGCGCTTGCGGTTGTAGTCGAACTGAGCCCCCGCGGTGTCGAGGGCGCGGGCCGCGATTTCGACCAGACGCTTCTGGGTGATCACGGAGAGGTAGGCGGCAGCGGTGCTGACCGCGACCTGGCGACGAGCATCGGCGCTGACCAGGCGAGCCACCTCGAGCCGGTCCTTCGCCTGAGAATTCGCCGCCCATTGGGCGGCGGCCAGGATCGGCGCCGATATCGAGAGCCCGAAGGTCGTCTGGTTTCTCGGCTGGACCACATTGGCGTCGAAGGCGATGGCCTGGTCGAGGGTGGTGTTCACGATGCTGGCGGTCACCCGCGGCAGGCTGCCCGACCGAATCTGCTGAAGCAGCCCCTGGGAGCGAAGGATGTTGGTCGCGGCCAGGCCGACGGTAGGATTCTTCTCGAGGGCCTGATCGATGGCCTGCTGGAAGGCGACCTTGCGTATCGGCGGTTCGGACCCTTCCTGCGCACTCGCCGGGGCGGCCAGCGAGAGGGTCAGCAGAAGGGCCACTCCTGCGGCGCCCGCTCCGCCCGGGCCGGTTGCCGTTGCTTCCGCCACACCCCCGTCATGAGACCGCCGCCCGCGACCAGGGGCCAGGGTTCGGATCACCACGTAGAGCACCGGAATGAAGATAATCGACAGAACGGTCGAGGCGAGCATGCCTCCGGCCACGGTTGTCCCGATGGATTTGCGTCCACCCGCACCGGCCCCGCTGGCGAGCGCCAGGGGCAGCACCCCGAGGATGAAGGCGATGGACGTCATGAGGATCGGCCGGAGACGGATGCGCGATGCTTCGACCGCGGCTTCGACAATCGACAGTCCGCGGCCCCGCAGCTGTTCGGCGAACTCCACGATCAGAATGGAGTTCTTCGCAGCCAGACCCACCAGCAGAACCAGGCCCACCTGACAGAACACGTCGTTGGTGAATCCACGAACCCACTGGGCGGACAGCGCGCCGAAGACGGCGAGAGGCACGCCGAGCAGAATGATGAGGGGCAGTACGAACGACTCGTATTGCGCGGCCAGCACCAGGTAGACGAGGATGACGCTGAGGGCGAAGATCGAGGCGGCCTGGGTGCCCGATTTGATCTCCTCGAGGGACTGCCCGGCCCAGGCCGAAGTGAATCCGGCGGGGAGTCTCGTGGCCAGATCCTCCATGGCCAAAATGGCCTCGCCTGAGCTCATGCCCGGACCCGGAGTCCCGGTGATCTCGGCGGACCGGAACAGGTTGAAGTGGCTGATGACCGACGGCGCGGTGGTTTCGCTGAGAGTGACCACGGTGTCCAGCGAGATCATGTCGCCATTGGTCGCGCGAGCGTAGAGCTGCTTGAGGTCGGCGGGGCTCGATCGAAACTGCTGGTCGGCCTGAACGTAGACTCGATAGGCGCGGTTTGAGAAGTCGAAGTCGTTCACGTACTGTGAGCCCAGAAACACTCCCAGGGCGTCGGTGACTTCCTGCAATGGCAGGCCCAGGCTCCGGGCCTTGTCGCGATCGATGTCGACGAGCAGTTGCGGATCCGCGGCGCTGAATGCGCTGAAGAGCCCCTGAACCCTGCCACCCTGTCTCGCTTCACCCATCAGGCCGTTCATGGCGGCGGCGAGGCCCTCGAGATTGGTGGCGCCGGTCTGGTCGAGCAATTCGAACTGGAACCCGGCGAACGTCCCCAGTCCTTGAATCGAGGGAGGGGGGAAAGCGACCACGATCGCGCCCGGGATGCCGAACAGACGCCCGCGAAGGCGGCCCAGGACCGCGGCCAGGGAGTGCTCCGAACCCGGCCGATCGCCGTAGGGTTTGAGTGGCGCGAAGATCATTCCGTTGTTCGGGGCCGCGCCGGAAAAGCTGAAACCCATGACCGCGAAGGTGCCGAAGACATCGGGGTCGCTCAAGATGATGGCCTCGGCCTGCCTGGCGATGCCCGTAGAGTATTCGAGCGAGGCCCCCGGCGGAGCCTGCACCAGGACCATGAAATAGCCCTCGTCTTCCTCGGGAACGAAGGCGGAAGGGACCAGCCGATAGACGCCCCAGGTGGCGAGCAGGCTGCCCAGGAACAGGATGATCATGGCCGCGCGCATCCCCACCAACCGGCGCACCAGAGCCCCGTAGGCGACCGTCCCTTTGTCGACCATCCGGTTGAATGCGTTGAAGAACCTTCCGTGGGTGTGACTCTCCTTGTCGAGAAGGAGCGCCGAAAGAGCCGGAGTCAGGGTCACCGCGTTGAACACGGAGAGGACGACCGCGAAGGCGATGGTGAGCGAAAACTGTTGATACAGTCGGCCGGTCACGCCGGGGAAGAGGGCCACCGGGACGAACACCGCGACCAGCACCAGACCGATCACGATCACCGCGCCGAAGACCTCGCGCATGGCGTCGATCGACGCTTGTCGCGCCGACTTGTGGTATTCGCTCATGTGCCGCTCGATGTTCTCGATGACCACGATGGCGTCATCCACCACGATGCCGGTGGCGAGCACGATGCCGAACAGGGTCAGGGTATTGATGGAAAAACCGAAGAGTTTGATGAAGGCGAAGGTGCCGATGAGGGACACCGGGATGGTGATGGCGGGGATGACGGTGCTGCGCCAGTTCTGAAGAAAAAGGAACATGACCAGGATGACCAGCACAATCGCTGCTCCGAGAGTCTTGACCACCTCGATGATCGACTCGCGCACCACCACCACGTTGTCGAACGCCACCGCCCACTCGAGGCCCGGGGGAAAGCTCTTCTCGAGCCGGGCCATCTCGGCCATGACCCCCTGAAAGACGTCCAGGGCGTTGGCGGAGGGGAGAAGAGTGATGCCGATGCCTTGTGCCTCCAGGCCCTGGAAGCGCAGATTGGAGGCGTAGGTTTCCGCTCCCAACTCGACTCGTCCCACGTCCTTGACCCGCACCAGCGCCCCGCCCGGGCCCGTCTTGAGCACGACATTCTCGAACTCACTGGCTTCGGTCAGGCGGCCCATGGCGCGCACGCTGATCGTGAACATCTGCTCGGCTGAGGAGGGAGCCTCGCCCAGCGCCCCCGCCGCCACCTGGACGTTTTGCTCACGCAGCGCCCCCAGCACGTCTCCCGGGGTGATTCTCCGGCCCGCGAGCTTGGCCGGATCGAGCCACAACCGCATGGCAAATTTCCGCTCTCCGAAAATGATGACGTCGCCCACCCCGGCCACTCGTTTGATCGCATCGCGCACATACTGGTCGATGTAGTTGCTGATGAACAGGCTGGAGTAGCGTTCGTCCCTGGAGAAGAAGCCCAGGCCGCCCATGAAGCCCGTGGTGTTCCTGATGACGCTCACACCGTTGGTGCGGACATCGGCGGGCAGGCGGCCCACCGCCTGGTTCACTCGGTTCTGAACATCGATGGCGGCGAGGTCCACGTCGCGATCGATGTCGAAAG
>JAENWE010000066.1 GCA_016650185.1 Vicinamibacteria bacterium
AGCGCAATCGTCGGATGAAGTTTCAGGAACGATCGGTCGGACTCGTCCGCCTCCGCCACGAACACGTCACCGCCCCCGACTCGCGCTCCGGAGTGGGATCCCTTGAGCTTCCCGCCCACCACCACGGTCGGGTCAAAACCCGCCGCCTCCAGGATCCCGGCGATCATGGCCGTGGTCGTGGTCTTTCCATGCGACCCAGAGATCGCGGCGCGCAGTCGGTAAGAAGCCATGACCGCGTCCAGAAGGTCGCCTCGATGGATCAGGCGGAGCCCCAATTCCCGGCCTGCCCGGAGTTCGGGGTTTTGCTCCTTGATGGCGGAGGACACGACGAGGCAACGGGCCCCCGAAACGTTTTCCGCGTCATGCCCTGCGTGGATCCGGATCCCCATGGCCGCGAGCCGGGCGGTGGTCTCCGAAGCCTTCTCGTCCGAACCGGAGACGCATTCGCCGCGCGCGCGCAGGATTTCGGCTAGCGCGCTCATGCCGGAGCCGCCGATGCCGACGAAGTGGAACGGCCCTCGAACGGGAATCGCCCTCATGCCGCCAACCATGGAGTCAGAAGATCCACGACACGCGCCGCGGCGTCGGCCTTGCCCAGAGCGCGCGCTTTGCCTTCGATCGCGCGGATCTGGCCAGGGTCTGCGACCAGAGAGGAGATGAGGCCACTCAGTTGAGCCAGATTCGCCTCCGAAAGCACGACCGCCGCGCCCTGCGCCTCGAGCGCTCTCGCGTTCCAGGTCTGATGATCTTCCGCGGCGGAGCGGAGCGGGACCAGAATCGCCGCCTTCCCCGCCACCGTCAGTTCGGCCAGGGTGGTCGCGCCGGATCGACACAGGACCAGATCGGCGGTCGCGAAGGCCTCCCACATGTTTTCGATGAAGGGAACGACGTGAACCCGGCGTCCGGCGGCGCGGTAGCTTTGCTGGATTTGTTCGAAGAGCGTCGTCCCGGTCTGATGAACGATGGCGAGGGCCGACTCGGGCGGCAGGGCAGGAATAGCCTTGACCAGAGCTTCCGAGAGGACGCGAGATCCTTGAGAGCCGCCGAAGCACAGGAGCTGGAGGGGCGGCTGATGCGGCCGAGGGGAAAGGGCGCGGAAGGACGATCGAACCGGGTTGCCAGTCAGCACGCCCTTGTGGCCGAAGTGAGCCAGGGTGGACGTAAAGGCGCACGCGGCCTGACGGACGAAGGGCTTGAGCGCTCGGTTGGTGAATCCGGGAACGGCATTCGGCTCGAGCAACACGGTGGGAATCCGAAGCAAGCTGGCCATAAGAACGATCGGGCCGGAGGCGTACCCGCCGATTCCCAGCACCGCGCTCGGTCGCGTTTGGAGGAGCAGAGTCAGGGCCCTGAGCAGTCCCCAGGGCAGCCAGGCCAGGCCACGGAGCCGGGCCATCAGCGATGACGTGTTCAAAGGCAGCACGGGAAGAAGGTGAAGCTTCAAACCCGCCTTCGGCGCCAGCCGCCTCTCCAAACCGAGAGGAGCGGTGGATCCCACAAACTCCACTCGCACCGCGGCCGAGCGCGATGCTATTTCCTCGGCAACCGCGAGGCCGGGGAAGATGTGACCTCCGGTTCCGCCCGCCGCGATGAGAATGAGGGGATTCAAGCGAAAGGTTCTCAGTCGGTGTGCTGGGACACGTTCAGAACGAGCCCAACGGAAAGCAGGCAAAGCACCAGCGAGGTGCCGCCGGCGGAGAAGAACGGAAGCGGGATTCCTTTGGTGGGCGAGAGGCCGAGAACCACGCTCATGTTGATAAAGGCCTGAGAGACGATGGTCATCGAGAGCCCGGCGGCGAGGAGCCGGCCGAACAGGTCGGGGGCCAGTTGCGCCGTCCGCAGTCCGCGCCAGAGGAAAGCCAGGAAGAGGCCGACCACGATGACCGCCCCGATGAATCCAAGTTCTTCTCCCACCACGCCGAAGATGAAATCCGAGTAGGGATAGGGAAGGAACGACGTCTTCTGTTCGCCCTTCATGAACCCACGACCGAAAGGACCGCCGCTGCCCACCGCGATCGTGCTCTGAATCAGTTGATAAGCGGTTCCTTGACGTTGAGCCCAAGGATCAAGGAACGCGAAGACGCGATCGAGGCGGTACGAGGCCGAGGCGATACCGATCCCCACCGCGGGAAGCGCCAGGGCGCCACCCATCACGAAGAAGCGAAACGGGACGCCGGCCAGAAAGGCGAGGGCGCTTGCGACCAGGACGATGTGGAGGGACGACCCGAAATCAGGCTCGAGGTAAACGAGGACGGCCACCACCCCGACCCCGCAAATGGGGGCCAAAAGGTCACGCAGGCTCGACAACGCGCTTGCGCGACGTTCGAATTCGGAGGCCAGGAAGATGACGACCGCGAGCTTGGCGAACTCCGAGGGCTGAAAGGACACGCCCCCCAGCCGTATCCACCGGTTGGCTTCGTTGACGGAGGGGGACGCCAGGGCGCCGAGGAGAAGGACCATGGCCACGCTCAGGATGGAGAAGGCGACGGACCGCGAGCGAAGGATCCGGTAGTCGAAGCGCAGGCTGGCCAGCATCGCCGCCACTCCGAGCACGGCCCAGAAAAGCTGACGCGCCATGATGGCCTCGCCGCTCACCCGTGCTCCGGTTTCGGAAAAAGGCTGGGACGCGCTCCACAGCATCAGAAGTCCGGCTCCGAAGAGAACCACCGACACGAAGAGAAGCACCCGGTCGGTGGCCAGTCGTTTGGCCATCAGGCGGCTCCTTGCAGGGGAAGACTCTGGAAAGCGCGCTTGAACACATCGCCGCGTTCCGCGTAGTCCCTGAACATGTCGAAGGACGCGCAACCGGGGGAGAGCAAAACCGCGTCTCCAGGCTTCGCCTCCCGGTAAGCCAGCAGAACCGCTTCCTCGAGTGTGTCGGATTCGTGAACCGGGCGCACGTCTTGAAGCGCCGCGCGCACGAGGCCTCGACTCTCCCCGATGGCGTAGATCGACCGGACGTGGCTCGCCACCGCGTCTCGCAGAGAACGGAACGAACCGGCCTTCAGTCGGCCGCCGAGGATGGCGATCACCGGGCGGTCGAAGGACTCGAGGGCCACCAGAACAGATTCAGGAGTGGTGGCCTTCGAGTCATTGAAATAGGCGACGCCGTTGATTTCGCCAAGCTTCTCGAAGGTATGGGGCACGCCCCGGAAGCTCCTCACCGCCTGCCGGATCGAGGTCGTTGGGACGCCCAGGTCGTGGGCGGCGGTCGCTGCGGCCAGAAGGTTCGCGCGCACCGCTGAACCAGGGATCTGCACATCCGCGCCGCCGAATAGGGGCGTCGGCCCGGCCTTCCGGAAGACCGCATCGTGACCTTCGAAGTACGCGACCGGGCCCAGGGTGGCGCCTGACGGCGCGGTCTTCGGCCTGAAGGGGATGACCTGAGCGGGAGTGCGGGCGGCAAGATCGACGACACCCTGATCCTCGGCATTGACGATGGCGGTGTCTTGAGGGGTCTGGTTGGCGAAGATGCGCGCCTTGGCCGCTGCGTAGGACGCGAAGGTGGGGTGGCGGTCGAGGTGGTCGGGGAAGAGGTTGAGGAAGATCGCGCAGTCGGGCCGGAAGTCCCGCGTGGTTTCGAGCTGGAAGCTCGAGGCCTCGGTCACGAAGATCGATCGTTCATCCGAGTCTTCCACGTGCGCGGTGATGGGTGCGCCGATGTTGCCCACGGCGCGGGCGTCCATGCCCCCCTCGCGCAGCATCGCGTGCAGGCTCATCGTGGTCGTGCTCTTTCCCTTGGTGCCGGTGATGCAGATCAGGCGGCCCTTGAAGGCGCGCGCCCCGAGCTCCAGTTCAGGCAGAATCAGAACGCCCTTGGCGCGGGCTTCTTCGATGACTTCCTGGGCGGGATCGACTCCGGGCGAGAGCACGAGAGCGTCCAGATCGGACAGGTTTGGATACGCTCCGAGCGAGAGGGGTATCTCCGCGCGCGAAAGCTCGGCCACGGAGGAGCCCAGTTGATCCGCGGTCCGCACGTCGGCGCCCGTCACCAACGCTCCGCGCCGCTTCAGGAACAGGCACGCGGCCACCCCCGAACGCGCCAGGCCCATCACCACGATGCGCGCCCCCTTCCAACTTGTCTCACGGGCTTCGCCGCTCATCGCAGTTTCACCGTGGCCAGGCTCATGAGCGCGAAGATGAAGGCGACGATCCAGAACCGGATCACCACCTGGGTTTCTTTCCATCCGATCAGTTCAAAATGATGATGGAGGGGCGCCATTCGAAAGATCCGTTTCCCGGTGAACTTGAAGGAGGCGACCTGTCCGATCACGGAGAGGGCTTCGATGACGAAGAGGCCGCCGATGGGAATGAGAAGGAGTTCCTGCTTGATCAGAATGGCCACCGTGCCCAGAGCTCCGCCGAGGGCGAGGGACCCCACGTCTCCCATGAAGACCTGAGCTGGATAACAGTTCCACCACAAGAAGCCCATGGCCGCGCCGGTGAGGGCGCCACAGAAGACCGTGACCTCTCCGGCCGAAGGCTGGAATAGAAGGTCGAGATAGGTGGCGAAGATCCGGTGGCCGGTCACATAAGCGAGGCCGGTGAGGGCGGCCGCGGAAATGAGGGTGGCCCCGATGGCCAGGCCGTCGAGCCCATCGGTGAGGTTGACCGCGTTGGTGTATCCCACCAGCAGAACGCCCGCGAAAAAAACATAGAACAGGCCGAGCTCGGGCTGAAGCCGCTTGAAGAATGGGAACACCACACGGGTCGAGAAGCTTGAGGGGTCGGCCACGGAACTGAAATACAGACCCAGTCCGATGGCGGTCGCGGTCGCGATCTGCCAGCCGATCTTCTGACGCGCGGTCAGTCCGAGGCTTCGCTTCTTCGCGATCTTGATGTAGTCGTCGGCAAGACCGATTCCGCCAAAGGCCAGGGTGGCGAAAATCAGAATCCAGATGTTCCGGTTGGTCAGATCGCCCCAGAGCAGAGTCGGGACCAGAGTTCCGACCACGATCAGAATCCCGCCCATGGTGGGCGTGCCGGCCTTGGCCTTGTGGCTCTCCGGACCGTCGCTGCGGATCTGCTGGCCGAACTTGAGCCGCCGAAGCCTCTCGATGGTCCAGGGGCCGAAGAGCAGAACGATCAGAAGAGCCGACAGGGTCGCGATGGCGGTTCGGAACGTGATGTAGCGGACCACGTTGAAGATGCTGATCTGTTCATGCATCGCGAAGAGCAGGTGGTACAGCATCAGGAAGCCACCCCCGGGTGAACGGCTTCGAGCGCTTCGACTACGCGCTCCATGCGCACGCCTCTCGAGCCCTTGACCAGAACCGCGTCGTGGCTTTGGACCAGATCTCCGATCTGCGCGGCGAGGTCGGCGGAGTGGTCAAAACCCCGCTTGGCCAGAGGGGACAAGGACGACGCTCCGATGAGGATTTCCCTGGCCAGAGTGCCTACGCCCAGCAACAGGTCGATCTGGGGCCCGATGGCGGCGCCCGCGTCGCGATGGAGCTTGGGACCGCTCGGCCCGAGTTCGAGCATGTCGCCCAGGCAGGCCACCCGCCGTCGGCCGATGGCGAGAGCCAGGGTTTCGACGGCGGAGACGAGGGCCAGCGGGTTCGAGTTGTAGCTGTCGTCGATGAGGAGAATGTCGTCCTGAAGCCGCTTCACCATCCCCCGGTTGCTGGGCGATTTCAGGAACCGGGCTCGATCCGCAATTGTTTCAATGGAGAGGCCAAGCGCTGTCGCGATGGCGGCGGCGACCAGGAAATTGGAGATGGCATGCGGGCCGGGAACGGGCAGACTCACGGACACCAAAGATCCCTCGCTCTCCAGTTGGAAATTCGATCCCTCCAGGGACATCGAGATCCCTCTGGCCCGGACGAGGGCCCGGTCTCCCTCGCCGAACAAGCGCGCGGAACCTGCGCTCAAAAGAGCCGGCTTCGAGAGAAGGGGTTCGTCCGCCGGTGCGACCGCGGTGTCTCCCGCCTGAAGCGTCTCGAAGATTTCCGTCTTGGCCTCGGCAATCTGTTCGATCGAGTCGAAGAATTCAAGATGGGCGGCGGCCACATTGGTCACGGCCGCGACCTTGGGCTTTACGAGCCGGGCGAGTCTCGACAGTTCGCCTGCATGCGACATACCGCACTCGATCACCGCCGCCCAGTGATCTGTCTCGAGGCGCATCAGAGTGAGGGGCACGCCGAGGTGATTGTTCAGATTGCCAGAGGTGGCGAGAACTGGTCCCTGGGCGCTCAACACCGAGGCGGTGAATTCCTTCGCCGTGGTTTTTCCGGCCGAGCCGGTGATGGCGACGAAGACGGCCGAACTGCGGCCGCGGAGAAGTCGGCCCATTTCGAAAAGGGCAGTCTCCGGATCGTCCACGATCAGGCAGAAAAGGCCTCGAGGCGCCCGCGAGGCCCGGCTGACCACCGCGCAGGAGGCGCCTTTTTCGAGAGCGGAGAGGAGATGGTCGTGACCATCGACCTGTTCCCCCTTGAGAGCGAAGAAAATGTCGCCCGCCTCAAGAGTGCGGGTATCTATGGACCCGCCGCGGGCAGGCCTCTCTGCAACTCCTTCAGCGCGTGCGCCGAGCGCCTGCGCGATCTCGGCCCAGGACACGGTTTCAAGGATGCGCATGCGTGCCCCCGCCCTCGCTTCCGAAGCCTCTCAGTATCTCCTTCGCCACCAGGCGATCGTCGAAGGGGAGTTTCTTCCCGCGGATGGTCTGAGTGGTCTCGTGGCCTTTGCCCGCGATCACCACCAGGTCGTCGGCGGAGGCGCTCCGCAAAGCGAGTTCGATCGCCTCACGACGGTTCACCACCAGCTTGAAAGGCGTGGTGTGGTTCTTGAAGCCCTGCGCCACCTCGTCCAAAATGCTTCCGGGAGACTCGGTTCGCGGATTGTCCGAGGTGGCGATCACCAGATCCGACCGTTGGGCGGCGACCGAACCCATCAACGGCCGCTTGGATCGGTCACGATCCCCACCGCAGCCGAATACCGTGATGATCCGCCTCGGTCCCAGGGACCGAATGGTGTCGAGCAGGTTTCTCAGCGCGTCGTCGGTGTGGGCGAAGTCGACGATGACCGAGAAGGGCTGGCCGACATCGATCCGCTCCATCCGGCCGGGCACACCCTCCAGGCTCGAAACCCCGCTTGCCGCCTCGGCCGGGGTCAGTCCAAGGGCGCACAGCGCCCCGATGGCGCCCAGAAGGTTGCTGACGTTGAACAGACCGACGAGAGGAGAGTGAACCGGGACCTCGCCATTGGGAGTGACGCACACAAACCGCACCCCCTGAAGAGAGATGTCCATCTTCTGCGGCCGGTAGTGGGCCTCTGGGGTGAAGCCGAAGGTGCGGCAGCGCGGCCCGCGAAGGGATTCAGCGAGGCGGCCTCCGTGTTCGTCATCGAGGTTCACGATGGCGAAGCCCTCCGGATGAAGGTGATCCACGAACAGACGCCTCTTGGCTTCGAAGTAGGCATCGAAGTCGCCGTGAAAGTCCAGATGGTCACGGGTCAGATTGGTGAAGACGGCGGCGTGACACCGAAGGCCGCGAACGCGCTCCTGCACCAGGGCGTGAGAGGACACCTCGAGCACCGCGTGCGAGACGCCTTCGTCCACCATCTCTCGCAGGAGTTGTTGGAGGTCCAGCGATTCCGGGGTGGTGAGCGACGAGTCTTTCGGGCGACCGGCGATCCGGGTCTCCACGGTTCCGAGCAGCCCGGTCACCTTGGACGCCTTCCTCAGGGCGGCCTCGATGAGATAGGCCGTGGTGGTCTTGCCATTGGTGCCGGTGATGCCCGCCAGGCGCAGGTGATCGGCCGGTCGATCGAAGTAGGCGGAGGCGAGATCAGCGAGGGCGGCTCTCGGGTTTGACGCCTCGATCCACGGCATGTCCAAAGGAGGCGTCCGATCGGAGAGAACCGCGACGGCCCCTTTTCGTTTCGCCGCCTTCACGAACTGCAAGCCATCCTGCTTGACCCCCCGCAAGGCGGCGAAGAGATGGCCACGGCGCACCCTTCGGGAGTCGTAGGAAAGGCCCGAGACTTCAAGATCCGGGGGACCATGGAGCCGCGCCCCTGGGTGAGCCTGGGTGAGACGATCCAGCCTCACGGGTTGGGCCTGGTCACGGGAGGAAGCGGTGTCGAGGTCGCGCTCATCCCCTGGACCTTCCGGCCGTCGGCCGAAAGAGTCAGGGAACAGGCCATTCCCGGCTCAAGCGGTGTTCCGGGGAGCGGGCTTTGGCCCGAGACCACACCGCTCCCGTGAATGTCAACCGCGAGGCCGTGTCGGGCGGCCAGGAGCGCCGCTTCTCGTAAAGACAGACCCTGGAGATCCGGCATGAGCTTCGGATCGTCGCCGCTGAGCTTGACGATCTCTCGCGGGCGATCGGCCGCGAACGTGGTGCGCGCGACCGTCTCGGGCGAGTAGGTCACCAGGCGGATGTTGCGGGTGGGGTCGTCCGGAGGGATGGCCAGGAGGCGCACCGCCTCGTTCGCGATTTTTGAGAACAGCGGGGCGGCCACATCACCACCTTCGTTCCTGGGGCCCTTGGGCGTGTCCAGCGAGACGAGCACGACCAAAGCGGGACGGGAGGCCGGGACGAAACCAACGAAGGAGGCCACGTGATCGATCATCGAGTATCGGCCCGAAGCGTCGATCTTCTGCGCGGTACCGGTCTTTCCGGCTACCTCGAAACCCTCGACCCTGGCCTTCCGGCCCGTCCCCGAGATGACCACTTCGCGCAGCAGGTTCATGACTCGGTCGGCCGTCTCCGGTTCGATGACCTTGCGCTCGGCCATCGGAGAAAACTCCCGGACCCTCTCTCCCGAGGGCTCATCGACGCGTTTCACGATGTACGGTCTCATCCAGTACCCGCCGTTC
>JAENWE010000067.1 GCA_016650185.1 Vicinamibacteria bacterium
CCGGTCGCGGTGGCGAAGGCCCTCACCAAGTATGGTCTGCCCGCCGAAATGCTGACTCTCGAGGTCACCGAGAGCGGCGCGTTCGGCGACGCCACCCTCGCCGCCGAGGTCTGCCGCGCGCTGCGCGAGATGGGTGTCGGACTCTCGGTCGACGATTTCGGCACCGGGTACTCGTCGCTGATGCACCTCAAACACCTGCCTTTCACCGAGCTGAAGGTGGACCGCGCGTTCACCGCCGGCGTGATCCACAACGAACACGACGCCGCGATCGTGAGATCCATCATCGACCTCGGGCACGAGTTGGGCCGCACCATCGTGGCCGAGGGCGTTGAGAGCCAGGAGGTACTCGACCGCCTGCGGGCGAAGGGCTGCGATCTGGTGCAGGGCTTCCACATCTCCCGTCCGCTCCCCGAGCCGGCGCTGCGCGAGTGGCTGCGCGCCTATTCGCCCGGAATCAAGACCCAACCCTAAACACTCGACCGCGGAGAATTCCCATGGACCGAGGTCGGAGCAGCTTGCGCGAGGCGCCTCACGCCGCTCTTGGTCGCAGTGGCTTGACCAACGGCGACCTCGATACTTCCGCGCTCGATCTGCAAGAATCGACCGGGATGGCGCGTCTCGCCCATGAAACCAGGCGGAAGCGCCCCCAAAGCGGAAGGAAATCCATGAACAAGAAAGCAACCGCCGTCGTGCTCGCCCTCTCCCAGGCGACGATGGCCGGGCAAATCACGTCATCCGGCGACAACCGGACTTCGGTGGCCGTCACCGTCTACAACGACGGTCGCGGTGTGATCCGTGAGGAAAGGAACATTGACCTCTCCGCCGGCGTGAACGAGGTCCGGTTCATGGATGTGGCCCAGCAGATTCAGGCCCCCACGGTCCGGGTCGCGCCCATCGAGGGCGCGCCTTTCACCGTGCTCGAGCAGAATTACGAATACGACCTTCTCTCGCCCGCCAAACTCCTCGACAAGTTCGTGGGTCAGACCATCACTCTGGTCGGGCAGAAGATGGTCAATAATTCCACCGTGGAGGAGTCGTTCGAGGCCAAGTTGCTCTCGAACAACGCCGGCACGGTGTGGCAGATCGACGGCAAGATCGTGGTGAATCCGCCCTACTCTCGGATGATCTTTCCCAATGTCCCGGACAACCTGATCGCCAAACCGACCCTGATCTGGCAGATCGCCGCCAACCACGCAGGGAAGCGCAAGATCGAGGCTTCGCACATCACCGGAGGCATGCAGTGGAGCGCCGACTACGTGCTCTCGCTCGATCCCGCCGAAGAGCGGGCCGGGCTTCAGGGATGGGTCACCATCAACAACAACTCCGGCGCCTCGTACAACGACGCGAAGCTGAAACTGGTGGCGGGAGACGTCCACAAGGCCGCGCCGCCTCAGGCGCCGAACGTGGGCCGCATGCGGGTTGCGGAAATGTCGATGGCCAAGCAGTCCTTCGCGGAGGAGAGCCTGTTCGAGTATCACCTCTACACGCTCGACCGGCCCTCCACCATCAAGAATGCCCAGACCAAGCAGATCCAGTTGCTTCAGGCCGAAGGCATTCGGATCAGCAAAGACTATGTGTTGAACGGCGGGACCCGGTACTTCCAGTCGGTCTGGTCCGGTCCGGCCTCCAAGGAAAAGGTCGCGGTCTTCATCGCCTTCAAGAATTCCGAGGTCACGCCCGG
Source organism: Vicinamibacteria bacterium (assembly GCA_016650185.1). GTDB lineage: Bacteria > Acidobacteriota > Vicinamibacteria > Fen-336 > JAGNNV01 > JAGNNV01. The sequence goes on from JAENWE010000067.1 coordinate 1,682, forward strand.
ACTGGGCCAGCCCATGCCGAAAGGCATCATCCGCGTTTTCAAGAAAGATCGTTCGGGTTCGCCCCAGTTGATCGGCGAGGACAACATCGACCACACCCCGCGGAATGAGGAGGTCAAGCTGGAGCTGGGCAACGCCTTCGACATCGTGGCCGAGCGGCGGCAGACCGACTTTCGCCATCTGACCGCCCGGCCGGGAACGGTCTACGAATCCGCCCACGAAATCAAGATCCGGAATCAGAAGGACACGCCGGTGGTGGTCCGGGTGATTGAGCCGATGGGTGGGGAGTGGACGATGATCGAAACGTCCATTCCCAACCAGAAGACGGCGGCGTTCGAGTCGCAGTGGGAAGTGCCGGTGGCCGCGGGCGGCGAGACCGTCCTCACCTATCGCGTACGGGTCAAGTACTGAGGACGCCATGAAGAAAGAAGCTGCCGTACTCCTCGCCATCTCCCAGGCCGGTTTCGCGGGGCAGGTCACGTCCTCCAGCGAGCATCGTGTCTCGGTGGCGGTGACGGTCTACAACGACGGCCGGGGACTGGTCCGCGAGGAACGGAGCGTGGACCTCGCCGCGGGTGTGAACCAGGTTCGGTTCATGGATGTGGCCCAACAGATCCAAGCTCCGACCGTCCGGGTGGCTCCGATCGAAGGCGCGCCGTTCAACGTGCTCGAACAAAACTACGAGTTCGACCTGCTCTCACCCGAGAAACTTCTGGACAAGTTCGTGGGCCAGACCATCACCCTGGTTCAGCAGAAGATTGCGAATAACTCCACGGTCGAGGAGTCGGTGGAGGCGAAGCTCCTCTCGAACAACGCGGGCACGGTTTGGGAGATCGGCGGAAAGATCGTGGTCAACCCAGGCTACTCGCGGATGGTCTTCCCGAACGTCCCCGACAATCTGATCGCCAAACCAACCCTGATCTGGCAGATCGAAGCGCCGAGGGCCGGGAAGCGGACGATCGAGGCGTCATACATCACCGGCGGCATGCAGTGGAGCGCCGACTATGTGCTCTCGCTCGATCCCGCCGAGGAACGGGCCGGTCTTCAGGGCTGGGTGACCATCAACAACAACTCCGGCGCGTCGTACAAGGACGCGCGGCTGAAACTCGTGGCGGGGGACGTGCACAAAGCGCAGCCACCTTCGCGGTTGGAGTTCAAAGACGAAATGCGCCAGAACATGCCGATGGCGGCCGGAGGGATTCCGTTCCAGGAGGAGAGCCTCTTCGAGTATCACCTCTATACCCTCGAACGGCCGTCGACCATCAAGAACGCGCAGACCAAACAGATCCAGCTCCTCCAGGCTGAAGGGATCGGCATCAGCAAGGACTACGTCCTGAATGGCGGAACCCAGTATTTCCAGTCGGCGTGGTCAGGGCCCCCGACCAAGGAGAAGGTGGCGGTCTTCATCCGCTTCAAGAACACCGAAGCCACTCCCGGACTCGGGCAGCCCATGCCCAAGGGAATCATCCGGGTGTTCAAGAAGGATCGGTCCGGCTCCCCTCAGTTGATCGGGGAAGACAACATCGATCACACCCCGCGCAACGAGGAGATCGAGCTGGAGCTCGGCAACGCCTTCGACATCGTGGCCGAGCGGCGCCAGACGGATTTCAGGCATCTGACCAACCTGCCTGGGTCGGTCTTCGAATCGGCTCATGAGATCAAGATTCGGAATCAAAAGGACACGCCGGTGACCGTCCGGGTGGTCGAGCCGCTCGGAGGAGAGTGGACGATGCTCGAAACGTCGCTCCCGAACAAGAAGACGGCGGCCTTCGAATCGCAGTGGGACGTGCCGGTCGCCGCGGGAGGCGAGACCATGCTGACCTATCGCGTCAGGGTGAAGTATTGAACCCACCCTCTTTGGATCTCCGCTACTCCAGAACCTTTCGCAGGCGCTTCAGGCCGGTTCTCATACGGGTCTTGACGGTCCCGAGCGGAAGGCCGAGCCGATCCGCGATCTCGGACTGAGAGAAGCCTTCCCAGTAGGCGAGCTCCAGGGGTTCGCGCAGATCGGCGGGAAGATCCGACAGGCCGCTTTTCGCCGCCCACGCCCTGGGGTCGTTTCCCGGGGTCCTGGGCGATTCGAGTTCGTGGGCGTCGGAGACTCCCGTTTCGCGGCGAGTGGAACGTCGTCGCCAATGGTCGAGCGACCGGGATCTGACCATGATGGAGAGCCAAGCGAGGACCGTGCCGCGAACGGAATCGAAGCGGCCGGCCTGACGCCAGGCCTGCACGAAAATCTCCTGCACCACGTCTTCCGCCTCTTCGGGTGTCCGGACAATGCGCAGGGCCAGCGACTTCATTCGTCCCGCGTGACGGTCGAACAGTTCGGCCAGGCCGCCGGCGTTTCCGGCCGCGACCTGGGCCACGAGTTCCGAGTCGCTGGGCGAGTTCATTCTCGGACTCAATCGTAGCCGACCTGAGAGGCGGACGATCCTTGAAGCCGGAATCCAAACGGACTCCTGCCGCGTAGAAGGTGTGTCCACTTTCTGGAATCGCCCATTCCCGCACCACTCCCCGGACTATCCCCAATGACGACTCCTGCGACCGAACCGGATGAGGGTGACCTGGAAATCGCCGCTCGGCTTGCCGATGTGGTGCCCCAAACCCTTGAGGCCGTGCCGCTCACTGCGGCCGCCCGAACCCGGCTGTTGGACCTTCTCGAGGTCCCCCGACGGTCAATCGATCGCGCGGCCTACGCCTGGGTTGATGTCGGCCCGGGCCTGAAGCTTCACCTCGTTTCGGAGGACCCCGCCCGCGGCGTCAGGCGGTGTCTGGTCTGGGGGATTCCGGGTGCGAGAACTCCGCGCCACGGACACACGGGCGACGAGATGATCCTCGTGCTGGAAGGACAGTTGAAGGATGAGCGGGGCTCTTACGGGCCGGGAGACATCTGTCGGTCAAGTTCCGCCGATATCCATCAGGAGCAGGTGGTGGGCGACGTCGATTGTGTCTGTTTCGTCGTCTACTACGGGGACTTGATTCCCGTTTAGCATTGGGCTCCCAAGTCAAGGAGCCAAACGCTTGTCCAACTCGCCGATTCGCAGGATCCAGGCCGACAATCTGCCGAAACCCGTGGGGCCCTATTCGCCGGGCACCGCTTTCGATCGCCTGGTCTTCGTGTCCGGACAATCCGGCCGCGACCCGGTCACGGGAATCACCGCCACCGGCGTGGAGGCCCAGACCGAGCAGACTTTGAAGAACGTCGAGACCATTCTGAAGGCCGCCGGGACCGACCTGCAGCACGTTCTGCGCTGCGGGGTCTTTCTCATGGATATGGCCGAGTTTCCCAAGATGAATGCGGTGTACGAGCGGATGTTCGCGGGTCACAAGCCCGCCCGCACCACGGTTCAAGTCGCCGATCTTCCGGGTGACAATCTGCGAGTCGAGATCGACTGCATCGCAGTATTGCCTGCGCAGGTCTGAACTTTTGTCTTCCCGGGTTCGCCCTGGGTGAACGATGAATACGGAGACTTTCTATCGGGCGGCATTCGTGCTGCCCGTGACCTCCGCCCCAATTCGCGATGGCTTCGTCGCCATCCGAGATGGCGTGGTCACCGCTCTCGGGCCCATTGCCGAGCGCCCGAAAGGTGCCGGCGTGGCGGAGGTTGACCTCGGCCAGACGATTCTCATGCCTGGTTTCGTCAACGCGCACACTCACCTCGAGCTGTCGCACCTCGAGGGCGCGGTGTCCGCGGATCGCGGATTCGTTCCGTGGATCGAGGACCAGTTGCGGGTTCGGGCTGAGCGCTCGACTCCTCAGGCCGGGTCTGCCATAGGGCCGGCCGTAGCGGGGATGGAGGCCTCCGGGACGGTGGCGGTCGCGGACGTCTCCAACTCGCTGACCACCGTCGAGGCTCTCAGGGGGTCGGGGCTGAGCGCGCTGGTCCTCCACGAGATACTCGGTTTCGACCCCTTGAAGGCCGAGATGGTCGTGGAGCAAACCCGCGCGGCCCGCGCTGCCGCGAACCAGAGCCTGGTGGCGAGCGCCCAAGCGGATCCAAACGCAAGGGCGAAAGCGTCCCGTCTCCGAATCGAGGTGGCGGCTCACGCCCCTCACTCAGTCTCGCGTGAGCTCTTCCATCTCCTGATGAAGGCCGGGGGCGTCCGCTCCATCCATCTGGCGGAGTCGCGCTCGGAAGACGACTTCCTCCGAACCGGCGGGGGAGACTGGCGTGGCTTCCTCGACCGCAGGGTTGGGCCCATCCCTTTTGAGCCCCCGGCGAAGTCACCGGTTCACTATCTCGATGAGTTGGGCGTCCTGACCCCCGGCATTCTTGCCGTGCACTGCGTTCGGGTGGACGGAGCCGACGCGAAGCTTCTGGCCAGGCGCGGAGCGGTCGCCGTTTTGTGTCCGCGCAGCAATGAGTTCCTGGGGCATGGTGTTCCGCCGCTCGCCCTATTGCTGGGCCACGGCGTCCCGCTCGCTCTGGGGACCGACTCGCTCGCCAGTTGTGCTTCTTTGAATGTCCTCGAAGACGCGCGCCTCCTGGCCCGGAAGTTCCCGCGGGTTCTTAAGACGGACATCCTGCACGCCCTCACTCGCGGCGGCGCCCTCGCCCTTGATTTCACGGACCTCGGAGAGATTCGGTCCGGCGCTCTCGCGAAGTTCGCGGTCTTGCCACTCGGCGGCGATCGGCCTTCCGACCCCATCGCATTCGTATTGAATGATGTGTCTCCGGCGAGAGGCCTCGCATGACCACGGGGCTCAGCCCGAAACCCCTTTCGTCCTCGCCTCATCCTCATTCGGGCGAAGGACGGGATCAAGGAGTCGGCAAATCCGCGCTGGGCCGCATCGTGGCCTTTGGTCGGATGATCAGGTTCTCTCACTCGATCTTCGCTCTGCCCTTTGCTCTGGCCTCGTTCGTTCTGGCCGCGCGGCACGAGGGATTCCAGTCCCGACAACTGCTCTGGGTGATCGTGGCCATGGGAGGGGCGCGAAGCGCGGCCATGGGTTTCAACCGCTGGCTCGACGCCGATATCGACGCCAAGAACCCGCGAACGGAGAAGCGCGAAATTCCGGCCGGCACGCTGTCCCGGGCCCAGGTGCTTTGGTTCGTGATTGGGTCGAGCGGGGTTCTGGTCTTCGCGGCCTGGCGCCTGAATCCTCTCTGCCTGGCGCTGTCCCCGCTCGCACTCGCCATCGTCTTCGGCTATTCCTATACCAAGCGTTTCACCCTGCTCTCTCACGCGGTTCTTGGGCTGTCGCTCGCCATTGCTCCTCTGGGAGCCTGGCTTGCCGTGCGCGGCCGGTTCGAGATGACTCCGATCCCGATTGGACTCGCGGTCCTCTTCTGGGTGGGTGGTTTCGACATCTTGTATTCGTGCCAGGATGTCGAGTTCGATCGCCGCCAGGCCCTGCATTCCATCCCGGCCCGCCTTGGCATCCCTCGGGCTCTTCTCCTGGCCAGAGCAGCGCACGTCCTGGCCATCGGGTGCCTCCTGCTGCTGGCCGTGGTTGAGTCCCTTCACCCGGTCTACTTCGTGGGGCTCGCTCTGATGGCCGCGCAGTTTATCTACGAGCACTCGCTGGTCAAGGCGCACGACTTGTCAAAGATTGATGCCGCATTCTTCACGGTGAACGGTTGGGTTGGCGTGCTGTACTTCGTCACCGTTCTCTTCTCGAGTTTCCTGAAATGACCGGCGCGCCCCCAACCCCGGGTCGGCCCGAGAAGGACAATGTCCGCGCGATGTTCGACGCGATTGCTCCCCGGTACGACATCTTGAACCGTGTCCTGTCCGCTCGGGTCGATGTCGCCTGGCGGCGGAAAGCGGTGGTGGCGCTCGAGGTCAGGCCGGGTGATTGCGTGCTCGATCTGGCGACGGGCACGGGTGACCTCCTCCTCGAGGAATTGAGTGCGGGGGCCCTGCGTAGCGTGGGCGCGGACCTCTCCTTCGGCATGTTGCAACGCGTGAGACCGAAGTTCGCGCGCGCTGGTCGGGCGGACCCCCGCGTTTGTCAAGGGGATGCTGAGCGTCTGCCCTTCGGTGACGGCAGCTTCGACGGTGCATCGATCGCATTCGGCATTCGCAACGTTTCTGACCGCGCCCAGGGTTTGCGCGAAATGCGCCGGGTAGTCAAGCCGGGCGGACGGGTGGTGGTCCTCGAGTTCCACGAGACGACCGGTCTCATCGGCGCGATCTTCCGCCTGTACTTCCATCACATCCTGCCAAAGATCGGCGCTCTGGTGAGCAGTCGCGAGGCGTATTCATACCTGCCGAGATCCGTGGCCAATTTCGAGACGCCGGAAGCCTTCGGCGCGTTGATGCGCGGCGCCGGACTCCGCGAGGTCAACTCAGGGCCTCTGACCTTCGGCATCGCCTGGTTGCACGTGGGCAGGGTTTGAACGAGCCGCCGAGGCAAAGGGCATCACCTGGAGTCCGGAGGATTTTGAGCGGGCGCTTGAACTGGGGCGGCCAGAGGGCGACCAAGGTCCGCTCAGCGGATCTTGGGGTGCGCAAGTAACATCCTCATCGTTTGATGTTCATCCCTGTCGCCTTGGCGCTACTGGACTTTGCGCCCGTGTTCTTCCTCTCGCTTGGGCTTTTTTTCTTGGCCCAATTGGTCGAGCGACTCGACCCGCGCTGCCGACGCATGGCGCTTGCCGGCTTCGCTCTGGTCATGCTGGGCGGTTTGGCCCGGGCTGCATCCAACCTGGCTCTCGCGATTTCGGGCGAGTCCATTCCGGTGCTTTCCACCACGCTGTATGTTTTTTGCGGACCGGGATTCACTCTGATGGGGGCCGCTTTGATTCGTGGCCGCGCGACCACACTGGGGCGTCGGGTGGTGAGGGATCCATGGTTCGCGCCGACCGCCTTCTCCTGGCTCGTCCTCCTCCTCGCCTTCTACTTGAACGCAACGACGGAAGGCGACGCCTGGAAAGGGGCACTTCTGGGTCTCGGTCTCGCCGGCTGTATAGCCACGGTGTTTGCCGCCGCGAGTCTTGGTCTGAGGAGGCAGCTTCACATGGCGGCAGCACTCTTTCTTCTTAACCTGATCGGGATCTCGGCCGTCTTGGGTCTTCAGATTCTCGTCGATCAAAACCTGTGGACTCAATTGGTTGGAGAGTTGTTGAGCCTGGCTGCAGAGGCCGCTTTCGCCTTCGCGGCCTGGCGAGTGGCCGCCGAGTATCACGCCCGGATCGGGCCCACAGCGGCGACCCGATAGGGGAAACGGTTGCACAAATGACCCAGCATGCACCGGTTGACCCGCTATTTCGAGGAAGCCCTCGAAACCAGGGAAGACGCCCAGCGTATGGCGCTGTTCCTCTCTGAGACCGTGGCCGCGGTCCTGTCGCGCCGGATTCCAGAGACCTCGGGCCCCAAACTTGAAGACGACGCTGAATTTTTGTCCGACCTCCCGCTGAGCGGACTTTCAGGAAGAAGAAAGAAGTCATGATCCACTTGATTCTGAGTGCGGCCCTCGCAGCCCAGGCCCCGGCAACGCCGGAGCCGGTCCTGCCTCGCCTCACCCTGAGGGCGGCCCTCGACCGGGCCTTCCTGCTCGCCCCGGCTGCGATCAGGGCCCTGGACGAGGTGACCGCCGCGGTGGGACAGAAGGACGCCACGAAGTCACTCGTGCTGCCCCGAATCAACATCACCGGCAGCCTCATTCGCAACTCCGAGGAGGTCACGTTTGGATCGCCCGAGGATTCTCGAACCATTCTCCCCGGCACGGACTGGAACGCCCGCGTGACTCTTCAGCAGCCGGTCTATGCGGGTCGACGCGAGCTACGGCTCTACAACCAGTCGAAAGAAGGCGTCATTCTGGCCCGCGACGGCCAGCAAGCGACGCGTGATCGCATCGCCCTTCGCGTGATCGCGGACTATTCGGCGGCGGTGCAGGCCCTCGCCTTGGTCCGCGTCGAGACGCAGGCCGCCGAACTCGCGGAGAAGAGAATCACGCAGGCTCAGGCCTTGTTCGAGGCTGGCGAGGTCACCCGGATCGACATCCTCCGCGCGGAGACCGCGCGCAAGGCGGCACTTCGCCGGGTGGCGACCTCCGAGGCTGAAGCGATCCAGGCTCGCTCCCGCCTCCGGATGGTGCTTGCCATCGATGGGGGCGACGGTGAGCTCGGCGATCTGGATGAAGACGCGGAGATCGGCCTGCCCGTCCTCGGTCCGGAAACGCTGGAGGCCCGGGCCTTGATTCGTCCTGAGATCAAGCAGGCGGAGACGAATGTTCGCATCGCCAGTCTCGAAGTCCTGAAACAAAAGGGCGCCTATCTTCCCGTGCTCATCGCCGACGTCGGCTATGTCCGGCAGAAGTCGTCCTTTCCGTCGGACGGATACGGCTACGCCGCTTTGCGCTTTACCGTCCCCGTGTTCCAAGGCGGGGAGGTCGGGGCCAGGACGCGGGTGGCGGCGGCGCGGCTTCACCAGGCCGAGGTGACGCTCGCCGAGGAGCGCCGTCAGGCGAGCGAAGACGTGCGACAGGCACTGGCCTTGCTTGAGGTGGCTCGGAGGTCTAGGTCCCTGGCGGACGAACAGGTGAAGGCAGCCGAAGCCGAGTACGCTCAGGCACGCGATCTTTATGAGCAGCGGGAGGTGACCGCGCTCGATCTTCAGGCGGCAGAGTCCGCTCTTTCCGAAGCGAGGCGCGATTTGATTCAGGCCCGTTTTGGAGTGCTGCGAGCCGAAGCGTCAGCCTGGCTCGCCGCCGGCTCGCTGGCGGAGGCCGCACTGGAGAACTTCAAATGAGACTGGATATGAATCAAAGAACACTGCGACGTCTGCGCCTCGGCGCACTCGCCCTTGCGGCCCTGGCTCTCGGCGTCGCACTCGGGTTGCCCAGGGCCTCGGCTCAGGCCCCGCCCGTCACGAGCCCGCCCGCCAAAGGCCTGCCGCGCGATGTCCGGGAACTCGCGGCCGCGGTGGACAAGGCCGCCGAAGACGCGGCGGCCCTCTCGGCGCGATACTCTGGGGAATTCGTTTCCGCGCAGCGATCTGAGTTGACCTCGCGCATCGCCGGCCGGGTCAAGAACGTCATGGTGGACGAGGGCTCTCTGGTTGGGAACGGCGCCCCGCTCCTCGAGCTCGAAACCGAGTATCTCGATCTGGAAGTCAGGCAAGCCGCGGCCGAAGTGGCCCGGTCCCAGGCGGCCCTCAATGAAGCCCAGCGCGACGCCCAGCGGAAGGCAGAGTTGGTGGCCAAGGGCTCGGTCTCGGAGGCGGCGAGCTTTCGGTCGTCGAGTGTCTTCGCGCAGGCCCAGGCCCAGCTCGAGGCCGCCAGTGTCCGGTTGAGCCTGGCCGAAACGCGGCGCGGCGACGCTCTTCTGAGAGCGCCGTTTGGCGGCGTGGTGGAAAGGCGCATGGTAAACAGCGGCGAGCGACTGGCCGAGATGACGCCGGCCTTCGTCATCGTCCAGATGGCGCCGCTCAAGCTTCGGTTCCGTGTCCGCGAGACGGATCTCACTCTGGTGCGCAAGGGCCAGGGGGTCGAGGCCGAGGTCGAGGCGTACCCCGGCGTGAAGTTCCGAGGCGTGATTTCGGTGGCGGGAGGCGCGATCGACCCGGCCACCCGGACGTTTCTGGCCGAGGCGCGGTTCGACAATCGCGATCTGAAGCTGCGGCCGGGGCTGTTCGCCCGGGTTCGCGTCCTGACCGGCAAGTGAGCCCCCATGCAAAAGCTCGCTGAAATCTGCATCGATCGTCCGGTCTTCGCGACCGTCCTGATCCTCACTCTCGTGGTGGTGGGCGCCTTTGGGTACTCAACCCTCGGCCTCGACCGATTTCCAAACGTCGACTTTCCCTTCGTCACCGTCACCACAAGGCTTCCCGGGGCGGCGCCTCAGGAAATGGAAACCGACGTGAGCGAGAAGATCGAGGATGCGGTCAGCTCGATTTCCGGCATCGACGAGTTGCGGTCGTTCTCATCCGACGGCTTTTCGGTGGTCACAGTCGGCTTCAACCTCGAGAAGGACGGGAACGTCGGCGGTCAGGAAGTGCGAGAGCGCGTCGATGGCGCGACCTTCCTTCTTCCGCGCGGTATCGAGCCGCCGGTGGTCGAAAAGATCGTGGCCGACGCCACGCCGGTGATCGCGGTCATTCTGTCGGGCGACGCCACCTTGCGCGAACTGACGGAGTTCGGCGACAAGGTTCTGAAGCGTAACCTCGGCACCGTCTCGGGCGTGGGACAGGCCAGGATTATCGGTGGTCGCGCCCGGCAGGTGCGTGTCGTGGCCAACGCCGGAGCCATCGCCAGTCTCGGCATTCCCGCGGCTCAGGTGGTCCAGGCCATCCAGGCCCAGAACCTCCAACTTCCCGGAGGAAAGGTGGAGCAGGGCGCTCGCGATCTCTCCTTGCGGACCTTCGGTCGGGTACCCACCGTCGACGACTTCGGCGAAATCGTGGTGGCCAGCAAGAACGGCGTGCCGGTGCGCCTGAAGGATGTGGCTCGGATCGAAGATGGCCAGGAGGATCCGGAGTCGACCGCGGTCTGGAACGGCCAGCCCGCGGTCAGCATCCTGGTGAGAAAGCAGTCGGGCGCCAACACAGTGGCCACGGTGGCGGCGGTGCGGCGGAAGGTCGAGTCATTGCGCCCCCGCCTCCCCAAGGGCTGGCGCATCGATTACGCGCGCGATCAGTCGGAGTTCGTGAAGACCGCGATCGCTGCGGTCCAGGAGCATCTGATCCTGGGATCGATCCTGGCCGCGGGTGTGGTGTGGATGTTCCTCCGGCGCTCGCGCCCGACTCTCATCGCCGCCCTGTCGATTCCCGCCTCGATCATCAGCGCCTTCGCCGCGATCAAGTACATGGGCTACACCCTCAACACGATCACCCTGCTGGCCCTGACTCTGGTCGTCGGCATCGTCATCGACGACGCGGTGATCGTGATCGAGAACATCTTCAGGTTGTTGGAGGACAGGCGGCTTCCTCCCCGTCAGGCCGCCATTGAGGGCACGCGCGAGATCGGTCTCGCCGTCCTCGCCACCACTCTGTCTCTGATCGCGGTCTTCCTGCCCATCGGCTTCATGGGCGGCATCGTGGGCCGGTTCATGGGGAGTTTCGGCATCACCATGAGCTTCGCGATCTTCATTTCCCTGATCGTGGCCTTCACCATCACTCCCATGCTGTGCGCCCGCTGGCTTCGAGTTCCCAAGGAAGGCGATGTAGTGGTGCCCGTTCATGGTCTCAACGAGCGTGCGCCCGGGATCTACGGCGCCATCGAGTGGGGATACATGACCATGCTTCGCTGGGCCATGGGTCATCGCTTCGCCATGTTGACGGTCATCGCCCTCACCGTGGCTTCGGCCGTGCCCCTCGGCCGGGCGGCCAACAAGAACTTTCTTCCCACCGACGATGAAGGCCAGTTCGAGGTCCTGGTGAGAGCCCCGGAAGGCTGGTCGCTTGACTCTTCCAAGGCCCTGATGGAGTCGATCGCGAAGCAGGTTCGCGCGCTCGAGGGAGTCGAAGCCACCTTGACCACGATCGGCGCCGATCCCCTTCGCACCCAGAATTTCGGCAGCATCTACGTCAAGATGAAGGACCTGGAGCACCGGACCACCAGCGTGTTCGCGGTTCAGGCCCAGGTGCGCGATGAGGTTCTGAGCCGCTATGAGTCCCTCAAGATTCGCGCCTCGGTGAGCCAGGTCAACGTGATCGGCTCGGGCAACAACGCGACCATCCAGTTCTGGGTCGGAGGTCCCGATCTCAAGAAGCTGGAGGAGTACTCAACGGTCCTTCTGGCCGAGATGAAGAAGGTGCCGGGCGTGGTCGATGCGGACACCGACCTCGTGACCGGCAAGCCGGAGCTGGGGGTGGTGATTGACCGTGAGAAGGCGGCCGACTTGGGCGTTCGCGTGGTCGACATCGCCTCAACTCTGAACGCCATGGTGGGCGGCGTGAAGGTCACGGACTACTACGAAGGCGGAGAACGCTACGATGTCTGGCTGCGGGCCGAAGGGGCGGATCGTTCGGCCTCGGGGCCCATCGCGGAGACGCGCGTGCCATCGTCGCAACTCGGCTCCGTTCGTCTCGGTGACGTCGTGCGGTTCGAGGAATCGAGCGGCCCGGCGGTGGTGAACCGGATCGGCCGCACCCGTCAGGTCCTCATCACCTGCAACCTGAAGCTGGGATTCTCGGAGCAAGCGGTCATTCAGGCCCTTAACGCCAAGGCCGCCAGCCTGAACATGGAGACGGAATACGCCTACGGCCTGACTGGCCGGTCGAAGGAGCAGGGCCGGGCTGCGGGAGCCTTCCTCCTGGCCTTCCTGTCCTCCGGCATCTTCATGTATCTGGTGCTGGCGGCCCAGTTCGAGAGCTGGCTGCACCCCATCACGATTCTGATGGCTCTGCCCATTACCGTGCCCTTCGCCCTGTTTGCCATCGTGATCTTCAATCAGTCGATCAACATCTACTCGGCTCTCGGTATCATGGTGCTGTTCGGCGTGGTCAAGAAGAACGGCATCCTGCAGATCGACCACACCAACAACCTGCGGGCACGCGGCATGGACCGTGCGACGGCAATTCTGCAGGCCAACCGCGACCGCCTGCGGCCGATCCTGATGACCACACTCGCCTTCGTGGCCGGCATGATGCCGCTCGCCATTTCCAGCGGCGCCGGCTCGGCCACCAACCGCTCGATTGCGGTGGTCATCATCGGGGGCCAGACCTTCGCGTTGCTCCTGACCCTGCTTGCGATCCCCGTCCTCTA
>JAENWE010000068.1 GCA_016650185.1 Vicinamibacteria bacterium
GTGCCGGCCTCGGTCAAGGCCGTCACACCGCTCGTCGGTCAGATCCAGATCGAAAGTGAGAAGCTCCAGGTCGAAGGCGGGCAGACGCACTTCTACGTCTTCCACAACCGCCCGCAGTTAGGATCGCTCTACGAGCCGGTGAGCCAGCGTCTACTGCCCCTCGACGCTCCATGGCAGAGGGGTCTCGCCCGACTCCCTTGGCCGACCGGAAACCTGCCCGAGGTCATGGGCAGGGGCACCGGGACGCTGCGGGTTCTGATCCGCGAGTACCTGTTCATCTCCCTATTCCGCGCCTGCGCCGAATCCGGGGCCAGCGAGAACGCGAGCCGTCTGGCGGCCATGCAGCGCGCGGACAAGAACATCAACGATCTGCTCGAGACACTGCGCGGGACCTTCAATCGCCTGCGTCAGGCCAGCATCGACGAAGAGCTTTTCGACGTGATCGCCGGTTGGGAAGCTGCAGGCGGCTCCGCTTCCGATGGAGCGGTCCACTGACGCCCAGCCGGACTTACGCCGTGGCATCCGGACCGACAAAGCGGCGCGCTTGCGTTTCCTGGCGGGCAGGATCGCGGTGACGAAGCACTCTGAGGAGCGGAATCTGCGAGCCCGTCAGGGCGCGAACCGGGTCCGGGTGGGGGAGTATTCGCCCGTCCGTTGCGCTTGCTTAGTCCAGTGGACTAAGCTTTGGCCATGGAGTCCTACAACATTCACCGGGCGAAGACGCAGTTCTCGAAGCTCATCGAGCGGGTCGAACGCGGAGAGGACATCTTGATCGCTCGCGACGGCGTGACGGTCGCTCGGCTGGTGGCGGAGGCCAAGCCACGCCGAAAGCCGGGCCGCCTGGCCGGAAAGATCAAGATCAAGAAGGGCTTCGACGACGCGCTGCCCGAAGATTTCCTCGCAGCATTCAACGGCGAGGCCGATTGAGACTCCTCCTCGATACCCACATTCTGCTGTGGTGGCAGCGAGCGGATCGGCGTTTGGGGCGACCTCTAACCCGTGCCATCGCCGACGCGGACGCCGTCTATGTCAGCGCCGCCTCGCTGTGGGAGATTGTCATCAAGGTCAAGCTCGGAAAGCTCGACGCCTCTCTCGATGCCGTCTTCAATCTCGAGGCCGATGGATTCCGCGAGCTGCCCATCCGCGGACTCCACGCGCGCGCGGCCTTGGACCTTCCGCCCCAGCACAAGGATCCGTTCGACCGCGTCATCGCCGCTCAGGCGCAGGTCGAGGGGTTGACCCTCGTAACGTCCGATCCGATCTTCACGAAGTACGCCGTCAAGACCCTGAGCTGATCGCGAGCGCTCACGGAAGACTCGCGTAAGCGGTTTTCACTTTCTCGCGGTACCGCGCGGTGACTACTCGCGGTCCACCAGGGCTGGCCTCGGGTCGGTACGAGGCCCTGCGCGAAACCGCGTCCGACGGCGCGTTCATCCTCTGGCAGGTGGGGCGGGCTTGATCGATCTCCGCGAGAGGGGCGCCGCGGCGAGCAAGCCGACGGCCGCCACCGCCGCGAAAGCGGCGCCGGCCAGGAACGTGGCCCTCGCCCCGAAAGCGCTCCACAGGAAACCCGCGATAACGCTCGCAAGCAGCAGCGCGAGGCCGCTCATGAGGTTGAATATCCCGAAGCCGGTGCCGAGGAGTTCCCGGGGAGCGGTGTCCGCGACGAGTTTCGCGAACAGGCCCTGAGTGAGGGCCATGTGCAGTCCCCAGAGCGCCGCCCCCGCGAACACCATGAGCGGCGAGGCGGCAGAGGCCAGGACCACATCCGCGGCAACCAGCAGGGCCAGACCGAGGAGCAACAGCGTGCGCGGACTCACCCGGTCGGCCGCCACCCCGGCAGGATACGCGCCCCCGGCGTAGAGAATATTCATGACGATCATCACCACCGGCACGTAACTCAGCGCCAGCCCGACGTTCTGGGCGCGCAACACCAGGAACGCCTCGCTGAAACGCGAGAGCGTGAAGAATCCCCCCAGAAGGACGACGAACCAGTAGCGCGCGGGCAGGCGCTTCGCGTCTTTGATGGTGAGCCGTCTCCCGGAAGCCCCGGCTTCGGCTCCGGCTCCGCGCTCGGGTTCGCGGACAAAGAGGATCAGCAGACCCACGGTAACGAAGGCGGGCGCGACCGCGAACCACATGGCTCTCCGGATGTCGTTGGCGAACCGGACCATGAAGGCCACGGCGAGCAGCGGCCCGAGGACAGCGCCCAGGGAATCGAGGGCCTGGCGAAGCCCGTAGGCCGCGCCTCGCATTTGCGGAGGCGTGATGTCGGCCACCAGCGCGTCGCGCGGCGCCCCGCGGATGCCTTTGCCGACGCGA
>JAENWE010000069.1 GCA_016650185.1 Vicinamibacteria bacterium
CCGCAGGGTGGGCGCGATGTCGCCGCGCGCGTAGCCGAAATGGACATTGAATGACACCACGGAGAAGCGATCTCTTGACCGGCGGTTGATGGGGCCGCCCGGTGGCGGGAGGGGTCCAGTGAAGACGGGTCCCATCGGGTCGAGGAAGTCACGAGCCCGGCCGCGCGACGTGGCCACGAGCCAACCGACAATGGCGCCCAACAGCAGGACGATCACGACCCCCACGCCGAGAGCTTTCGAGTTCACGAGATGTTCCGCTTCGAGAGTACTCCCTCGCTGCGTTCCTGCCCGGAACAGCAGGCCTCGCTTGCTTGACCTACACGTTCACGAGCGCGGGAGTGCCCGCCTGTCATGGGCCGGCACTTTGCACTGAATGCGACCGTGTTGATGCATGAGATACGAGAGGACACGGAACTTATGCCCGGTGAGTTTCACCGGCGAGCCGTCTTTCGTGGCCCGGGCGATTCTCGGATCCAGAGTCACGCTTCCGCACCTCAGTTCGGGGCGCGCCTGGCCGCCGGATCGCCGAATCAGGGCGCGCAGGCGCGCCAGCAGCTCCTCCGTTCGAAAGGGCTTGGAGACGTAATCGTCGGCGCAACCGTCGATGCCCTAGAACCTTCTCGTGCCAGGCCCCTCGTGCCTAGCATGACCACGGGCACGGACAGGCCCTGATCCCTCCATCGTCGAAGCAGAGTCAGGCCGTCGATCTTTGGAAGGCCGAGGTCGAGCATCACGGCGTCGTACCCCTTGGTCTGACCCATGAAGTCGGCCTTCTCGCCGTCGTCGGCGCAGTCCACGACGTAACCCGCTTTGCCGAGAGCCGTTTCGAGCTGTCGGGAAAGGGAGGGTTCGTCTTCGACTACCAGGACACGCACCCGCCGGTTTCCAAGGCCTCGTCATGGCCGATCGTCGCCTGAACGGCGGATGAACGGCGCGTTCACGCACCGTTCAGAGCCGCTCCGCTAGCGTCCCGCCATGCTGATCGAACTTCAGTCCCTCAACAAGACCTACAAGACGGAGGCGGGCTCCTTCTCCGCCCTTCGCGGTGTCGACCTCACCATCGGGGCCGGAGAGTTCGTGGCCGTGGTGGGGAAGTCAGGCAGCGGCAAGTCGACTCTGCTCAATCTGGTCGGCGGCATCGATCGGCCCACCTCGGGCTCGGTGAGCGTGGGCGGGACGGCAATCCAGGGGATGAGTGAGAACGACCTGGCGATCTGGCGCGGCGGAAACGTGGGACTGGTGTTTCAGTTCTTCCAGCTTCTGCCGACCCTCACCGTGCTGGAGAACGTGATGCTTCCGATGGACTTTCGTGGAACCCTCCCCCCGGCGGATCGCCGCCCGCGAGCGCTCAGTCTGCTCGACCGCGTCGGTGTGGTCGAGCAGGCGAACAAACTGCCACAGGCGCTATCGGGTGGTCAGCAGCAACGGGTGGCCATCGCTCGCGCCCTCGCCAACGATCCGCCGGTCATTCTGGCCGACGAGCCCACCGGCAATCTGGACTCCGCCACCGCGAAAGACGTCCTCGGTCTGTTTCGTGGCCTGGCGAGTGCGGGCACCACGGTGATCATCGCCACCCACGAGCGCGACATCGCGAGCGTGATTGACCGGACCGTTCACCTCGTCGACGGGGTGGTGGTGCGATGAGCCCACGTTGGCGCAAGGTCACCCGCGATTTCTGGCAGGAGCGAATGCGCTCGGGCCTGGTCGTAGCGGCGATCGCTCTCGGCATTGCCGCCTTCTCCGCTGTTTTGTCGAGCTACGCCATCCTGGACCGCGAGCTCAACCAGGGATACCTCGCCACCAATCCCGCATCCTTCACCATTCGCACCGACGCGGTCGATCGGGAGTTGCTCGAAGCCGTCGGCGCCCAGCCGGGTGTCCAGTCGGTGGAGGCCCGCCGGGCCGTGTCGGGAAGGCTGAAGGCGGGGCCGGCGCAGTGGCGCAGCGTCCTTCTTTTCGTGGTCAAGGACTTCGCCGACATCAAGGTCAGCACCATCGCGCCCGAAACGGGGGCGTGGCCGCCGGGGACAGGCGAGATTCTTATCGAGCGCGACGCCTTTCAGGTCGCGAAAACCAGAATCGGTCAGACGGTGACGGTCAAGCTGCCGAGGGGCGAGGATCAGACGCTGCGGGTGAGCGGAGGCGTCCACGATGTGGGCCAGGCCCAGGCCCGCATGGAGAACGTCGTCTACGGATACATCACGCTCCAGACTCTGGCGTCATTGGGTGAGGAACCTTTCCTCGACCAGTTGAAGATTCTGGTATCGGGAGATCGATTCGACCCGGTTCATATCGCAGAGGTGGCCGCGGACGTGAGGAAGCTTCTGGAGAATCGAGGCCGCCCGGTGCGGCGGGTCGATGTCCCCGACCCCGGCAAGCACCCGCACGCCGATCTGATGGGAATGCTGCTCCTCGCCATCTCGAGCTTTGGCCTGCTCGTCCTGGGCCTAAGCGGCGTGCTGGTGGTGAATCTGCTCACCGCGCTGATGGCTTCGCAGGTCCGGCAGATTGGGATGATGAAAGCGATCGGCGGCACCCGTTCCCAGATCGCCCAGATCTACTTCGGTCAGGCGTTGCTTTTGGGCGTCGCGGCGGTGGCGATCGCGCTTCCGGTTGGAATTCTCGGAGGTCGAGCCCTCTGCCTTTATCTCTCGGGCTTCCTGAACTTCGACATGACCAGCTTTGCGGTTCCGGTGTGGGTCTACCTGCTGGTGGCCCTCGTCGGCCTCGTGACCCCTCTCCTCGCCGCTTCGTATCCCGTGCTCAAAGGGAGCGGTATCTCGGTATGGGAGGCGCTCTCCGATTTCGGCGTCGCCGATCGCGGCTTTGGCAGCGGCGTCCTCGATCGCGCCCTGGCCGGTGTCGGCGGTGTCGCGCGCCCGCTCCTCCTCGCCATTCGCAACAGTTTCCGGCGCCGGACCCGGCTCGTCCTGACCCTTCTCACTCTGAGCGTTGGGGGTCTGTTCTTCATGTCGGCGCTGAACATCCGGACCTCGATGATCAACACCCTCGATCACCTCTTTGCCTCCAGGCGATTCGACCTGTCCGTAAGTCTGGGGACGATGGCTCCGCTCGAGAGCATCGAACGGGCGGTCGCGAAGACTCCCGGCGCGGTTCGATCGGAGGGATGGATCGCGACAGAGGGCTTCGTGGTGAGTGCGGCCGGATCCGCTTCCGCTCAATCCTCGGGCGCGGCCGGACTGCACGGAGGTCAGGAGGGGGCGGGTGGGGGGCACTCAGCAGCCGGCCCCGCTCCGGCACGGTTCGCCGTTCTCGGCGTTCAGCCGGGCACGAAGCTGCTCAAGCTGGAGATCAGCGAGGGTCGGGACTTGCTCCCGGAAGACGTCGATGCCCTGGTTGCGAACACCGCTCTGGCGGCGCGATACCCTCAGATCAGGGTCGGACAGTCGGTGGTGCTCGGCATGGGCCCGGCTGAGTCCACCTGGCGTGTGGTGGGCATCGCGCGCGAGGCCTTTCTCCTCCCGTGGGCTATGTGTCGCGCACCTACTTCGAGCGCGCGGGCGGGCACCTGCGCATGGCCAACTCGGTTCGGGTGGGGCTCGTTCAGTCGGACCCCGCGTCGGTCGACCGGTTTCGAGAAGCGCTGGATCAAAACCTTCAAGGAGAGGGAATCAGGGCGGTTTCGGCGCGCAGTAATGCCGAGGGCCGCTTCGGATTCGACCAGCACATGCTGATGATCTACATCTTCCTGATCGTGATGTCCGTGATCATCGGCGGAGTGGGGGGGCTCGGGCTCATGACCACCATGAGCCTGAACGTGCTGGAGCGCCGGAGGGAAATGGGCGTGCTGCGGGCGATCGGCGCTTCCTCGCGAGTGGTGTGGCTGATCGTGGTGAGCGAGGGCCTCTTCATCGGCCTGATGAGTTTCGTCATCGCCTCGGCCCTTGCCGCGCCGATCAGTCGAGGCCTCGGCGATTTCATTGCTTCAGTGATGCTCAACTCGGAGTTGAGCTTCTCCTTCGATCTGAACGGACTCGCCGTGTGGTTCCTGGCTTCTTTGACTCTTAGCGGTCTCGCCAGCTTCATCCCCGCCTGGAACGCATCGAGGTCGCCCGTGCGCGACGCTCTCGGCTTCGAATGAGTCACGCCAACGCCAAGGCCAACGTCTCAACCTGGAGGTCCAACCCGATGTCTCGTCGATGGAAGGTCGTATTGATTGTCGTTGCCGTCCTTGCTCTGACCGGCGCGGTCTGGAGTGGGGGTGGATGGCTCGTGCGCAGCGTGCGGGTCATGCACGGCGGTCATTGATTCCGGGACCAGGTCCCCTTCCGCCTTTGCCCACCGGAACAGGAGCTTCTCCTCGCGAGCCGCGTCGTACTCCTCTTCGGTGAGGGCGTCGACGGAGCGGAGCTTCACCAGCAGGTTGTTGACCAGAGTGTCGAAACCTGGGCCGAGTTCGTCGCCTTGAATGGAGCGCTGATACTTGATCGGACCGGGAATGAGCGAGACGAGAAAGGCGATTTCTTTCGGCGTGAGTTCCGAAGGTTCCTTGCCGAAATAGTGTTCCGCGGCCGGTCTCAAGCCGTACAGCCCAGGCCCCCACTCGATGATGTTGAGATAGATCTCGAGGATGCGCAACTTCCCCACCGTCGACTCCAGAAGGAACGAATAGGAAAGCTCCTTGAGCTTGCGATGGAGGCTCTTCTCGCGAGTGAGAAAGAGGTTCTTGGCCAGCTGCTGGGTGATGGTGGATGCGCCGCGTACCGCTTCCCCGCGCGCCCAGTTGGTCGCGACCGCTTTGGGGATCTCGGCCAGATCGATGCCCGGATGGGAGAAGAAAGCGGCGTCTTCGGCGATCAGAAGTGCTCGGATGAACAGCGGCGGAACATCGGCCAAGGCGATGAAGTCAGGCGCCCCCGGCGAGACCTCAATGCGTTTCCTGGCTCCCAGATTCGTGGTGACCCCGTGAGAGAAGTCTCCGCGCAGCGAGGTGACAGCGACCGGCCGGTTGACCGGCCGAGTGAAGAGAAGTTCCTGCTTGACCTCCAGGGTGGCCGGGTCGGAAAGGAGACCGCTGGCGCGGATGGCGCCGGAGAGGGAACCGAGCGGATCGCGGGCGTCGTCGCCCTGACCCATGGCCCGCAGGACGCTCGCGAAGTCGAGCTGTTCAATCCTGGCCTCGAAATCCAGACGCGCATCCGATTGGGTCGGTGTCACGAGCATCGTGCCTTCGGTCTTGACTCCGAGCCCGTCCAACCGCCATCGTCCCTGACCGTCGATCCGAGGGTCTCCCTCAAAGTGGGCCTCGGCGTCGAGAGTTCCCAGTTCCCCGTTTGAGACGCCCTCAAGGCGGAAGCCGACCAACTGATCCATCTGCAGCTTCGTTGCCCTGAGGTCGAACACTCTCCCTTTCGGTCCCGCTTCAGAAGTGAGGACGAGACCCTCGATGGGCCACCTCAGGGTGAGGGAGCGCCCAGGATCGACATCCCAGACGGACGGCCGCAAAGCCACCTCCAGGCCGGCCGGAAGGGTCGCTCTTGCTCCTTCGATCCGGACGCGGCCGATGAGGCTGAGACCGCGCGCGCCCCAAAACCTGGGGCTGACCGAGATGCTGTCGATTCGAGCCAGTCCCTGGCCCGGTCCCTCGATGACCACGCCGGTCAGAGAAAACGGCGGGAGCAGTCCCACGCGCAACTGATCGAACGTCACGCGAGCGCCCAGTCGGGACGCGTAGGCGGCGATTCTCAGGGCGGCCTCGCGCTCCACATAGCGGGCCGCGATCTGGAAGGCGCCGACGCCTCCGACCAGGATGAGACTGCCCAGGATCCAGGGGCGAACGCGTCGACTCTCGGCCACTCTTCAATCAGTCTAACCACCCGCGGTGGTGCGCCCCGCTGCGGGGGCCCCGGTCCGAGGTCCGTTCGTGAAGGGCCATAGGGGCCGATCGTCTGCCCGCTTGCGGGACGGCCAGTGTCCGTTCGCGGCACGGGGCTTGGGCCCGTTGTTGTGCTTTCACCGCGGAATCATCACGGCACAGGGATTGCTGCCGGGATTGCGAGTCGTATTGAATTGTCGGCCGTCTCGTGAGACGTGGGAGAAGGAGCAAGCGTGCGCCAGCCCACGAGAGGATATCGAACGATGTCATGGAATGTTCGCCTGACTCTTACGATCGTTTGTGGTCTGTCAGGCCTGGTCAGCGCGCAGGACCTTGAACCGCCGAAGCGGGTGGAGGTCGCTCCGGGCATCTACGTCTTCATGACGCCGCCCTATGGCGATGTCGGCCTCGACGGAAACTCGGTGGTGATCGTGTCGAACGATGGAGTTCTGGTTTTCGACACCAACGGAACTCCCGCCGCCGCGGAGAACGTGCTCGCTCAGATCCGAAAGCTGACGGACCAGCCGGTGACCTACGTAGTGAACTCGCACTGGCACTGGGACCACTGGTATGGGACGGAGGTCTATCGCCGGGCCTTTCCGGAAGTTCACGTGATCACCCACGAGAAGACGCGAGAGATGATGATGGGGCCCGCCCTGACCTTCAACAAACCCGGTCTCGACCAGCAACTGCCGGGCTATCTCGACGATCTGGCGACGCGAATCGCCGCCGCGGAATCGACGACGCCTCCTCTTACCGGCCTGGCGCGGATGAAGGGCGCGTTGTCGATGGGCCGCTTCTTTCTGGATCAGAAGCGCAAGGCTCAGCACACATTCGCGGATGTCACATTCAGCGACCGCCTGACCGTTTACCTGGGCGACCGCGAGATTCAGGTGCTGAACTACGGCCGAGCGGTAACCCCGGGGGATGCGTTGCTCTACCTGCCGAAGGAGAAGGTCGTGGTCACCGGCGATTTGCTCGTCAATCCGGTTTCCTTCGCCCTGGGCGTCTACCCGACCGGGTGGCTCCAGGCGCTCGAAAGGATCGATGGCTTGGACGCCACGGTGTGGATCCCGGGGCACGGAGAACCTCTGCGCGACAAGATCCTGCTCCACGCCACCATGGATGTCTTCTCGGAGTTGCTGCGTCAGGGGAAGGAGGCGAGGGCCAAAGGCCTGAAGCCGGCGGAGGCGATCGCGGCCATCGCTCCATCCCTGCGCGACCTCCGTGCCCGGATCACCAAGGACGATCCGAGAACGAACGGGCAGTTCGATCTGTACCTCGTGTCCTGGTACCTGCATCGAGTCTACGACGAGCTTTCCGGACCGTTGACCGACGCGATCACACCGCCGCCGGGCTAGCCCATGAAGAAGGCCCGAGACGCTATCCTGGCTGGCGTCACCATGAGCGGGGCCGATCTGCCAACCCGAAGGTCCGAGGCCAACATCTCGTGAGCGCGTCGCGGGAGGCGGTCTTCGACACTCTGCGCTCGCTTGACATCCCCTTCGAACGCTACGAGCATCCGCCGGTCGCGACCGTGGCCGAAGCCGAGGCCCACTGGCAGCGCATCGATGCCGCGCACTGCAAGAACCTGTTCCTTCGCAATCAGAGAGGCGATCGACACTACCTGGTGATCGCCGGCCACTCGAAGCGGGTCGACCTGCGGCAGCTGGCCGATCAGATCGGCGACGGCAAGCTGAGCTTCGCGTCGCCCGAGCGGTTGATGAAATGGCTGGGCCTGACCCCGGGGGCGGTATCGCCCTTCGGTCTCTTGAATGATGCCGCTCACCACGTCCGGGTCTTTCTCGATTCCGATCTGAGAAGGGCGGAGCGGATCACCTTCCATCCCAATGACGATACGGTGACTCTGGCCCTGGGTTTCGCCGATTTCGAACGGTTCCTCCAACACGTCGGGCATGCAGTGCGGGTGGTCTCGATCTGACTTTTCTGGTGCTTGACGAAGGGCTGCGCGTCTAAACATTGCGGCTGCGCTGCAAGTAATATCCTCGGCTCGAGACCCTGCACATGCCCTGTCATCTCTACTCCATTCGAGACGCTCCCAAGCACGAGACATTCCGCGCTCAGCTCCGAGAACTTGGGATGGACATTGTTCGGTGGGAGGCTCCCATCTCGGGCGAATCGGTTGCCGGCTCCGTTCCTCCAGACTTCCTGGTCTACTCGAATCGCGACCTGGTGATGTTCGCGATGTGCTCCACTCCTCATACCGAGGCCGCGCAGATTGACACCCGGGTCAGAGAGGACCGCATATCGATCCGGGCGGGACTGATCACCCGTGGCGACCGGACCTACCAGAGCGGCCGCGATCGCATCGCCATGAAGGGCATCGATGTCGCGCTGATTTATCAGGAGAAAGGCAAGCTCATTCGTGGGAGCGGAGCGGCTCCTGAGCGATCGATCTCTCTGGTGCTGAAGCCATCCGTGCTGAAGGCCCGGTTGGGGGATCGGTTCTCACAGCTCCCCCCCCAGGCCGGCGACGTGATCCTCGGGAGGCGTCCGTTCCACCGTGAGGGGCGGGTCTCCGCCAAGCTGATGTCCGTGGTGTCGAGTCTCGACGAGCTATTGAGACTTCCCCCCGCGTTCCTGGACATCCACGCGGAGGCCACCGCGACCGCATTCCTGGCCGCCGCTCTCGACACTCTCTCCGCGTCCACCCCGACATCGACCGGTCCCACCGCGGCGGAAGCGGCGCGCATCGAGAACGTCCGCAGCCTCATTGAAGAGAATCCGGCGCGGCACTATGACATCGAAGACCTGGGTCGGACGGCGGCCATGAATCGCACCAAGCTTCGGGCCGCTTTCAAACTCGTCTATGGGATGACTCTCTCCGATTATCAGACTGCGTCGCGCATGCGTCTGGCTGAACGCCGCCTTCGATCGACCGATCTCTCGCTTGAGTCCGTGGCTCATGAGGTCGGGTATGCGAATGCGGCCAGCTTCGTCGTCGCCTACAAAGCCTTCTTCGGCTCCACTCCGGGCCGCGCTCGCAGAAAGCGCTAAGGGATATCGATGTATGTCTATCCATTTTAAGGTCTTATTTATATGACTGTGAATCAGTCATATTTATTGACATTAGTCTGTAAGACTAGATAGAATCCACTCGTCCGAAGACTATGGACGGGAGGACTCAATGCGACAGGATCAATTCACGGTACGCGCCCAGGAAGTGATCGCTTCCGCTCAGTCGTTCGCCGAAGGCGTCGATCACGCTGAGGTCACGCCGGAGCACATTCTGAAAGCGGCTCTGGATCAGCAGGGCGGGGTTGTCTCCTCGGCTCTCGAGCGCCTGGGCGTTGATACTCAGCAGCTCTCGACCGATGTCGATCGGATCCTCGAGGGCTTGCCGAAGCAGACCGGCGGGAAGACCGTCTTGTCCTCTCGAGTCGACGCGCTCTTGAAGGCCGCGGTCAAGGAGGCGGGCAAGCTCAAGGACCAGTACGTGTCCACCGAACATCTTCTGCTGGCCCTGAGCGCCCTCGATACCCGAGGCTCCGAGCTCCTCAAGCGCCGGGGCGTCACCCGGGACCGCCTTCTGGCCGTTCTGCAGCAGATTCGTGGAACCGAGAAAGCCGACGATCCCCACGCCGAAGACCGGTACGAGGCCCTACAGAAGTATTCCCGCGATCTCACCGACGCCGCCCTTAAGGGGAAGCTGGACCCGGTCATTGGCCGGTCGGACGAAGTCCGCCGCGTGGTTCAGGTTCTCTCCCGGCGGACCAAGAACAATCCGGTCCTGATCGGCGAGCCCGGCGTGGGCAAGACCGCCATCGTCGAAGGCCTGGCCCAGCGCATCATCGCGGGCGATGTTCCCGAATCTCTCCGCGGCCGCCGCGTTCATGCCCTCGACATGGGCGCCCTGGTCGCGGGGGCGAAATACCGCGGCGAGTTTGAAGACCGGCTGAAAGCGGTCTTGAAGGCGGTCACCGAATCCGACGGCAACGTGATTCTCTTCATCGACGAACTCCACACGGTGGTGGGCGCGGGAGCCGCGGAGGGTTCCATGGACGCCTCCAACATGCTCAAGCCGGCGCTCGCCCGCGGTGAACTGCGTTGCATCGGCGCCACCACTCTGACCGAGTACCAGAAGTACATCGAAAAGGACGCGGCCCTGGCCCGTCGATTCCAGCCCGTGTACGCCGACGAGCCGACGGTCGAAGAAACCATCGCCATTCTGCGCGGTCTGAAGGAGCGCTACGAGGTTCATCACGGTGTTCGCATTCAGGACGGCGCGATCGTGGCCGCGGCCACTTTGTCGAATCGCTACATTGCCGACCGGTTTCTGCCCGACAAGGCCATCGACCTGATGGACGAGGCGGCCTCGCGCCTTCGCATCGAGATCGACTCCATGCCCACCGAGATCGACGAGATCGAACGGGCCATCGTCCAACTCGAGATCGAACGCCAGGCCCTCACCAAGGAGCACGACAAGGCTTCGAAGGAACGCCTTCACAAAGTCGAACGCGACATTGCCGACCTTCGCGAGAAGACCGCGGGGATGAAAGTCCATTGGCAGCAGGAGAAAGAGAACATCAAGACCATTCGCGACATGAAGGAGCGCATGGAGAAGACGCGCTTCGAGGCGGAGCGGGCCACCAATGAAGGCAACCTCGCCCGGGCCGCCGAACTCCAGTACGGCACGATTCCCGCACTCGAGAAGGAGATCAAC
>JAENWE010000070.1 GCA_016650185.1 Vicinamibacteria bacterium
ACCACGGGTGCCCGCTCACAAGCAACCACCGGTAATTCTCGTGAATCTCAATCGACCATGATCGATTGGCCTCGATGACGATGAACTCACCAGCCGAGAAATCCAGCGACCAGGAACAGGACCGCCGCAACGCCCGCGGCCGTCAAATTGTAAGGCCTCGCATATCGCAGATACGCGGCGTGGTCGGCGCGGGCGACGTTCGATGCCATGTTGGTCATGCCGGCGACGGGCGAGGTGACGTCCCCGAAGGTCCCGCCCGTAATCACAGCCGCGACGCAGAGTGGAATGCCCACCTGCGCCGACGCGGCCAAGGGGATCGCCACTGGCATGAGCAGTGAGGCGGCGCCCCAGCCGGAGCCGATGAAGTAGGTCACGGTGGAGGACACGACGAAGAGCGAGACCGGCACGCTCCACCCCGGCAGCGACCGACCCAGTTGCTGCTGAACGAACCCGTTCAAGCCCAGGTCCCCCGCAACCGCCGCCAGGGGCCACGCCAGGATCAGGATCGCCAACGTGGGCATGATCTTGTTGCCTCCGGAGACGACGTCCGAGGTCATTGCCTCGAGGCTGTACTTCTGCAGGAGGTAGAGGACGCCCGAAATGAGGAGGGCGATGAACAGCGAGGTCAGCATCGCCTTGTTCGGCTCGGTGTGGGCCATCGCCGAGAGGACAGAGTCGTTGCCCGGCCTGTCCTTCCCGAAGAACCAGAAGAAGAAGAAGGTCAGGACGATGACGGACAGCATCGGAACGACGAGGTTGATCACCCTCGGTGCGATCACCGTCTCCGCAGGGCTCATGTCCATGGCCTTCTTCCCCTCGGCGGTCGTGGCGTCACGGTCACCCTGGCCGGGGGCGGCCTTCCCGAACTGAAAGAAAACGGAAAGGAGCGTGAACGCGAGGAGCACGATGCTGAAGAACTCGAACGGAATGGCCCTGAGCCAGATGGCGTAGGCGGCGGTGTCTTGCGAGAGCCCTGCTCCCTTCAGTCCCTGGGCGATGATGACCAGGTTGAACCCCACGAAGGTCGTGGCAATGGGGATGAGCTCCACGACGGGACTGGAGGTGTTGTTCAGCATGAACGCCAGGCGCGCCCGGGCGATCTTGTGCTTTTCGGCGAGGCCCCGGGTGATCGACCCGGCGGCGACCACGCGAAACCCGCAGTCGATGAAAGTGACGGGGATCAACGCCCACAGGACGAAAAACACCCCACGCTCACTCTTGATGTGCTTCTCGGCAAAGTTGGAGAACGCCTTGATTCCACCCGCGCGGCCGGCGAGCTCGACCAGCCCGCTGAAGAGGTACAGAAACAGAAGCACTTGCAGGTTGCCCTCATCCAGCAGGGTCCTCAGGATCTGATCGACTGCGGTCTCCAGTCCGCCCGTGGCGGTTGGGTGCAGGAGGTAGCACCCTACGAGTAGTCCAACCAGGAGCGATGGCAGTATCTGCCTTGACCAGATGGCCATCGCGATGGTGATGAGCGGCGGCAACAGTGAGAGCCAGGTAGGCATCATTCCCCTTTCGCTCAATGATGATCGATTTGTGTCGTGCGCTGGGTGTGGCGCGAACCTTGCATGCCTAAGAAGAGACTTCTCTGCCGAGCGACGATGACTCCGTCGCTCTTGAACCTCGATCATCGATGGTCACGGGCGGTTCGCTCGCCTTGCGGCGAGCGAACGTTGCAATGGAGGGAAAAGCATGACCACCACGGAACACCACCGCACTTCGCTCACGAGCCACCTGCTTGCAGAGATCTCGAGCCCCAAGGAACTGCCGTGCCTTTCGCTGTACCAGCCGACCCACCGGCGTCATCCCGAGAATCAGCAGGACCCGATTCGGTTTCGCAACCTCTTGAAGCGGTTGGAAACGTCGCTCCGCCAGCGGTATCCGGCCGCGGATGCGGAGGCGCTCCTGGAGCCGTTCGAAGCCCTCGGGCGTGACGCCGACTTCTGGAACCACGCTCAGGATGGGCTGGCCGTGCTGGGCGGGCCGGGCCTCTTCCGAGCCGTGCGGCTCCCCGAGCCGGTCAACGAGCTCGTAGTCGTGGCCGACAGCTTTCACACCAAGCCCCTGAGGCGCTTGCTGCAATCGGCCGATCGCTACCAGGTCCTCGGGCTGAGCCTCGGCGCGGTCCGTCTCTTCGAGGGCAATCGCCATGGGCTCGA
>JAENWE010000071.1 GCA_016650185.1 Vicinamibacteria bacterium
CTTATGAGTGACTTAGAGAAGGCCAAGCTGCTTGAAGCTGGCGAAAGCCCGGCCGCCGATGACGATGTGATCGACCAGGGCGATGCCCAGAACCTCACCGGATCGGGCAAGACGATACGTCAACGCCTTGTCTTCTTCCGAGGGGTGCGGGTCGCCGCTCGGGTGATTGTGGAACGCGACCACCGAGCGCGGACGGTATGGAAGGGCGGCCTGGAACACGTCCGCCGGAGTCACCGCGACGCTGTGACGACCGCCGGTGGCGACGATCCTTTCGCCCAGCAGGCGATGTTTGGAGTCGAGGGCGAGGATCCCGAAGACCTCATTTGGATGGCCCGCGTGACGCGGCGTGAGGTAGCTGGCTACCGTCTCGGGGGAGTCGAGACGGGGCTTTTGTGGGCCATCGTCGCATTGAAGCCTCCGACCCAGCTCGAAGGCGGCCAGGATTCGCAGTGCCTTGGCGAGGCCAAGGCCCGGATGGTCCGCCAGAGACAACGCGGGCGTCTGGGCGAGGGCTCGGAGCCCGGGGGCGCTGAGGTCGCGCGCGAGGTCGAAGACGCTCTTGCCGACGGAGCCAGTACCGAGCAGGACGGCCAGGAGTTCAGCGCTGTTGAGCGCCCCGGCTCCGAGCGACATCAATCGTTCGCGAGGGCTGTCGGAGGGAACAAAGCCAGGCCCTGATCTCGCCTCCCCCGGGGCCAGGTCGTCCGAGATCGAAGCGGGGGCAGGGGTGTGGCGGGTGTCTTGAAGCACGGGGTTCCTCTCGATGATGGGACAACGTCTCAGGAGAGAGAAGACGCGCGTCTTGGGTCATAATGCCTCGCTGATGAGTCAGGAGAGGTCCAAAGCGTCGGTGGTGGCCGCGAGTTTGTTCCTCGCGACCCTGGCCTACGCTGGCGGTCTGTTCGCCATGGCCTACACCCAGGGGTTGCTGGTGAGGACGCTGGAGCTGCGCCTTGTCCTCATCCTCTCGGAGGCAGCCCTTGCGCTGCCCGCGGTGATCGCGGCCTTCCTGCTGGCCAGGAGTCTGCCCGAGCTCCACCGTTTCCGTCCCCTGGCTCCGAAGGCCGTACTCCTGACCGTGGCCCTGGGACTCGCCTTTTGGTCGCTGAGCCTCGGGGTCTTCGAGGCCCAGTACGTCTTCTTCAAGCCTCCGCTGGCCTATCTGCAGCAGTTTCAGGGCCTCCATGAAACCCTCAAGCCGGGGAGTTTGTTCGGTTGGTTCTTTTCGATCGCCGCCATCGCGGTGGCGCCGGCGATCTGCGAGGAAATGCTCTTTCGCGGCCTCCTGACTCCGGTGCTGCGTAACGCGGTCGGTTCCGGGGTCGCCATCATTCTCTCCGCCGCGTCTTTCGGGGCCATCCACGTGGACGCTATGGCCGATGGGACGAGCGTCTACTATCGCGTCCCTTTCGCGTTCATCCTCGGACTCCTGCTGGCCAAACTGCGGCTCGATACCGGTTCTCTGTGGCCACCGATGATCGCTCACGCCACCCTCAACGCGACCACCTTCTGCGTGGTGGTTTTGATCGCGGAGGAGCCGACGACCACTCTTCCTGACCCTCAACCGCTCATGGCCCTGGGGATGCTGGTGGTCGGGTTCGCGGTGGCGCGAGTCTTGAATAGGCAGATCCGGCCCGCCGCACCGTCCGCCTGACCCTCAGCCCCGACCGCAGCTAGTGTGGTTACCACACTAGAACAGGCCGAAGGGCCTCGATCCCCCGAGCAGCGGCCTGGAGACGGGCAGTCGGAACAGCCGGATGGCGTTCTCATAAAGGATCAGGGTTCGGTCCTTCTGAGGCATTTTGAGCTGCTCCATGAAATCGAGATACGACTCCATCGCGGCAAGCGGCCAGTCGGTGCCGTACAGGCACTTCTCCGGCTGGACGCCGTAAGCGAGCATCTCCTGTACCTGTTTCAGCATGTAGCTTTCGAACCGGTCGTCGAAGTCTCCGAGCACGAGCCCGGAGAAGTCGGTGTACACGTTCGCGTTCTTGTAGACAACCTCCATACAATCGCGAACCCAGGGGTTGCCGAGGTGGCAGATGACGAAGCTCACCTCCGGATGATCGACCGCGACCTCGTCCACGTGGATGGGGTGCGAGTACTTGATCTTGCCCCGGGGCGAGTAGGTGTCGCCGCTGTGAATCATGACGGGCAAGCTGTGCTCTTGGGCGAAATCGTAGACCGGTTCGAGGGAGGGGTCGTTCGGATAGAAGGGCTCATAGCCCGGATAGAGCTTCAGGCCGCGGATCTTCCCTTCCGCGACGCCCGGTCGCAGGGCGTCGAGCTGGTCGGCTCTCACGCCCTCGAAGGGAATGCCGGCGACGATGAAGAGGCTCTTGAAGGGGCGGGTGGCCTCGACCATGGTGACGGTGTCCGGGCGGCCCGGGTTCACCTTGTAGGAAGAAAGGATGAGGGCGATGTCCACCCGGTTCCGGCGCATCTCCCGCAGCAACTGCTCAATCGACTGGTCGAGAGACGAGACCGTCTCGTTGTGATAGTTGTTGAGATGGACATGGCAGTCGATGATCACGCTCCGAACCCCCGGAGCATCAACTCTTCCACCACGATTCCAGCACGCGGGCAGCCCAGTCACGGCCCCCCAGGCCAAAGGCCAGGGCGAGGGCGAGGCAAAGCGCGCCGAAGGCCATCTGAAACGCGGTGACGAGGATCTGGCCGCCGATCGAAAGCTCCTCGAGACCGACCGAGACCACGAAGAGCGTGATGGCGTACTGGGCGAGGAGGCTGATGGCCCGCGGCCCGGATATCCCGATGTTGTTGAGATAGGAGAAGGTCAAAGCACCCACGAACTGTCCGAGCAGAGACCCCATGACCACGAACAGCAGCACGGCGATGCCGTTGGGAATGGCTATGGCCAGACGATCCAGAAGGTGGCTCGCGGTGTTGACGCCGAGGATGCTGAGGGCGGCGAGCAGGGACGCGAGGGTCGTGACCCAGTAAACCCCGTCCGCCACCAGAGTCGCTGTGGTGGACCGGACGCCTCCGCGCACCAGGTAGTCGTCGATCCCCATCCGTTCCGCCGCATCGTCGAGTCGCATCATCCGGACCAGGCGCCTTGTGAGAGTCCTCAGCCCGCGCGCCACCAGCCAGCCGATGATCAGACCCAGGAAGGCGAAGAAGACACGCGGGACGAATGCGACCACCCGCTCGCCCAGGCTGGCGAAGCCGTCGAGGAGGCTCTGGATTTCACTCAACACGGAGAATTCCTTTCGCAATTTTCTTCGCCCGAGCCGCCCGCGGTTTCGCGGGACAGGTCAGCGGCCGCCCGCCCACGCGGGAGCGGCCCTGGATCTGACGAAGCATGCGCCGGAACTCCGGCTGCTTGAGGGGAAACCGGATCCGATAGAGCCGGCGGTAGATCGCATACAGAACCTGGCGCAGGGCGGACGCCGACAGGGAGCGAACCCTCCGCTCCGACGCGGGTTGGAAGTACAGCACCAGCGGGACCACGGCCGTGCCGTCCGTAGAAGGCTGGAAGTAGTCGAGATCGAGCGCGAGCGCGCCGCGGCGACGCATCCTCTCGAGCCACGGATTGCCGTGTTCGACTTCGCCCATCATTCCCCTGAGCCCGGAGTGCCCGGCCGCGATGGCGTCGCGCTTGACGGACTGAATCAGGCGATGGCGAAGCCTGGATCCCACCTGCCGCCCGGCCGCGGAGGGTCGAACCGCCAGATATCCCACGAAGCCAAGGTTGGCGATCGCGAGGTAGGTTCCGCTGATGAATCCGAGGACGCGCTCTCCCTCGTGGGCCACCAGGAAATGGAAGTTGAACGGA
This sequence comes from Vicinamibacteria bacterium, assembly GCA_016650185.1. Lineage (GTDB taxonomy): Bacteria > Acidobacteriota > Vicinamibacteria > Fen-336 > JAGNNV01 > JAGNNV01. Next base: position 3,797 of record JAENWE010000071.1, read on the forward strand.
GCGAGGAGGCCGAGTCTGCTCTCCTCGAAGAGGTTCCGAAAATACTCGCGGCCGATTCTCTCGCCGGGGGGGAAGGCGGCGGAATAGAGGGTGAACGCGCGGCGAAAAAGGGGGTCGCCAGCCGAAGAGACCGCCGAGATCCGGAGGCGATTCGACCGGGCCGCCATCTCAAGCGGCCTGGAACTCGTGGTTCGACCCCGATACGCCTGAACGCGGTTCCATAGGCTCATCATTCTTGCACAGGGAGCCGGGGCTGCTTGATACCTCAGCGCGGATCGAGGTCTTCCGGAAGCAGAAGGCCTTCGACCTGGACGAGAGCCTGGAAAAGAGGGTCGCCCTCGTCCGTCTACAGGAAAGCCCGGAGGCCCCGTCCGGCGATTGACAAGGGATCCGCGCCCTCGTCCGGGGCGTCACCAGGTGGATCGGCTTCGCTGATCTTCGTTGTCCGGTTCGACGTGGATGACGACGTCCGCCAGACTCTCGTACTGTCCACACAGCCAGGCCTCCAGGTCACGCGCAATGGTGTGCCCCTTGTCGACGGTGATGGCGGGATCCACGAGGATGCTCATGTCCATGTGGATGATGGCGCCTGTCCCTCGTGATCGGATGTTGTGGCAGCCAAGGACGCCCTCGAACGCGACGACCCTCTCCATGACTTCGCGGGGATCCAGCCTTTGCTGGTCCGAGAAGGTCGTATGCGCGCCCTTGAATACCTCGATCGCGGCCCAGACGATGGCGAGTGCTACGAACAGGCCCACGATCGGATCCGCGATGGGAATGCCGTACTTCACCAGGAAGAGGGACAACAGAACGCCCAGGGTGACCCAGACGTCGGACAGGGTGTGCCTCGCGTCCGCCTGCAGCACGTCGCTGCCCAGTTCCTTGCCGCGACGAGTTTCGAAAGACACCACGAAGATATTGATGCCGAGGGTGATGATCATGATCGCGAACGAAGTCGCCGTGACCTCGACCGGCGGATGGATGCCACTCCTGACGTAAGCCACGAGTGCTGTGACCGAGCCGCTCACGATCTTCCAGGCCGCAAGGCACAGCATGAGTCCGATGGCCGCGCTCGCGAACGACTCGTACTTGTGATGCCCGTAGGGGTGGTCCGCGTCCGGAGGCTTGCGGGCCGCCTTCATGGCGATCAGGGCCACGATGTTCCCCGATCCGTCGGTCAAAGAGTGGATACCGTCGGCCAGCATGGCGGTGGACCCGCTGACGAGTCCCCAGGAGGCCTTTCCCAGCGCCACCAGCAGATTCAGGAAGAGGATCTGCCACAGGACCCTGCTGATCCCTTCGGCACGTGCCTGCATGTTCCCACCCTCTTGCGACTGTTTCAGCGAAGCAATTCCGGTTTCCGTGGCGGACTCACGCCGGCCGCTTACGGCGGAGTGCGCTCGGCGCCCGCGAATACTCCAAGTATGGAAGTATGACGTCCGTTTTCGTCCCGACGGTTCCGTCGTACCTCCGCAGGAATTTTCTCACATCGCCGCCACCCGAGCAGGCCAGGCGCTGCAAGGCGCAGCACCTGGCCTGCTCGTCCGCCCGTGGCGGTCATAAAAACTACTTCCTGATGCTGCGATAGATGTTCAAGACCGCCTTGTTGTCGAGATGGTCGCCCGCGGCGAGGACCGATGACCATCTTCCCGCGCCTCATGTCACGCGGTTTTTCTGAATGGGGGTCAACCATGTTGCCGCCTCCGGTCTACCGCATCAGCGAGTCGGGGTTCTCTCCGCAGGCGAGCGACACGCGACGCCCTTCATTGGGCAGGCCCAGGCACTCGAACAGATTGCGGATGCACTGGCCCAGCCGATCGCCACGGGCGCGCTCGTCGTTTGCGATGGCCTTGACCAGATCCCTCGCCAGAAGGACGACCGGGTCGGCCGAGGCGGCGGCGGTTTCGGGGTCTGTGTCCTCGATCCAGGGTTCGAGGTGGTGGCGAAGCGCAATGACCGCGGTGTTCAGTGGCTTCGATCCTTCCCCTTCCAGGACGCGGAGAATCTCCAGCTGCCGTTCGATGCGTTCGGCGATGGTCTTCGCGTGGGGGAGATTGATCCAGGCGGCGCGGGCTTCAGGATCCAAATCGTCTTTCTTCATGGGGCGTGGACCTAAATCTAAATCGAAAGCCAGTCTCTATAATGCCCGGGAACCATGGCCATCCTGAAAGTCGCACGCATCGGTCACCCCGTGGTGCGCCAGAAAGCGAAGAGCGTGGATCCGGCAGTCATTCAGACCCGCGACTTCCAGCGTTTCCTCGACGACATGGTGGAGACCATGCACGAGTACGACGGCGTGGGCGTCGCCGCTCCGCAGGTCCATGTCGGTCTCCGCGTGGCCGTCCTCGAGGTTCCTGGGCGCGACGGTCGGGGCGGGAGGCGTGGTGTGCCCCTCACGGTCCTCATCAACCCAGTGGTGACCCCGCTCGCCAAGAAGCGATTGATCGATACTGAGGGATGCCTCTCCATCCCCGACCTCCGCGGGATGGTTCCGCGGTTCGAGAAAATCCGGCTCGAAGCCCTCGGCCGCGACGGCCGGCCCTACACGCTCACCGCTTCGGGGTTTCATGCCCGGGTTATCCAGCACGAGTGCGACCATCTGGACGGACAGGTGTACCTGGACCGAATGACGGACATGAAGACTCTCGGCTTTCTTGACGAAACGCAACGCTTTTCAGAAGGAGCAGTCCCTTGCCCATGAACCGAACCCGCCTGATCTTCGCCACGCTCTTGTTTCTGGCCCCGCTCAATGCCGCCGCCCAGTCGCCTTTGGCCGCGTCGCCCGCCGTCACGGCCAAGGACGCGCCGAAAGACCCGCCCAAGTGGGATGTCAACAATGCCCCCGGGCCGAAGACCACCGCGAAACTCGACGTGACCGAAGGCACCTGGATGACCGTCGATGTGAGCCCCGACGGCAAAGAGATCGTCTTCGATCTTCTGGGCGACATCTATTCCCTGCCCATGGCCGGCGGCGAAGCGAAGAGCCTGACCGGCGGCGCCATGTGGGACATGCAGCCCCGGTTCTCGCCCGATGGAAAGTCGATTGCGTTCACCTCCGACCGCGCGGGCGGCGACAACATCTGGGTGATGAGTCGCGATGGCTCGAATCCAAAGCAAGTGACGAAGGAGTCGTTCCGGCTTCTGAATTCGCCCTCCTGGTCTCCGGACAGCCGGTACATCGCGGCCCGCAAGCACTTCACCGCGCAGCGTTCGCTGGGTGCTGGGGAGATCTGGGTCTATCACGTGTCCGGCGGCGACGGTTTGCAGGTCACCAAGAAGGCGAATGATCAGAAGGATGTGGGTGAGCCGGTCTTCTCGAAAGACGGCAAGACCATCTACTACTCGATGGACGCGACCCCGGGCAATTTCTTCGAGTACAACAAAGATCCCTACGGCGGCATCTACGCGATACGTGCGGTCAACCTCGAGAGCGGCGAGAACGAGGGCGTCACCGGCGGCCCGGGCGGTGCGGTGCGACCCGTCATCTCCCGCGATGGAAAGACCCTGGCTTTCTCGCGACGGATTCGCGACAAGCAGGTGCTGATGCTGAGGGACCTCGCTTCCGGCCGTGAATGGCCGATCTATGACGGTCTCGAGCGCGACATGCAGGAGGCTTGGGCGATTCATGGTCTGTATCCGACGTTCGCGTGGACCCCCGATGACGCCGCCATTGTGATCTGGGCCGGCGGCAAATTGAAGAAGGTCGACGTGGCGTCGAAGGCGGTCACGGACATTTCTTTCCATGTGAAGGACACCCGAGCCATTACGGAGGCCGTTCGCTTCCCGATTGAGGTCGCGCCGAAATCAGTCGCGGTAAAGGAACTTCGGTTCGTCGAAGTGTCGCCCACGGGAGACAAAGTCGTCTATCAGGCTCTTGGACGGCTGTGGATCCGCGATCTTCCCGAAGGCAAGGCTCGTCGCCTCACCGGCCAGACCGATCATTGGGAGCTGTACCCGTCGTTCTCGCGAGACGGCAAGAGCGTTGTCTACACGACCTGGGACGACGACAAACTGGCCACGGTGCGCGTGGTTTCGGCCTCCGGGGGCGAAGGGCGCGTGGTGGTGGGTGAGCCCGGCCACTATGTCGAGCC
>JAENWE010000072.1 GCA_016650185.1 Vicinamibacteria bacterium
ATCTTCACACGGAAGTCGCACTGCTCGTCCTGCCAGAGCGCAGGCGCCTACGCTCTTACCCCAGGGCGGTCAAGATCAAGATGAGCAACTATGCCCTCTCCCCCAGAGAGCGCCGTGGTTAACTTACCGGCATTGGGGCTAGAAGCGTATCGTCCACCTTCACGACGAGGGATCACCCATGGAAAAGAAGACCGAAGAAGAGTTGGAACGAATCGCAAATCAGGCCACCGCCGAAATGAGCCGGGACCGGTACGCGGTCAAGACCGACAAGAAGGGCAAGGAAGCCGATCGATCCCGCAAGGATGAGAAGACCCAGAAGCCCACCGCTTAGGCAGGGCTCGGAGCGGACTGACCGCCGAGGCCCCCCCATTTCACGGTGCCCCTGGTTTCAGCCTCTCACAGGCTCACCCAGGGGGAGCGCTTAGCCGCCGCCACCAACTTTCCGAACCGCCGAGGCGCGCTGAAATCCCTTGGTGTCCGGACCTCGGCCTCGTTGCTCGTGGAACGTCGACTTGTCGTGCGACTTAGGCCCCGGCTTGTCGCCCTCTGCCGGTACTTCGACCGGGGGAGCGTTCTTCTCCGCTTCGGCCTGGGCCGCGGCCCGAGCCTCGCGCCCAGCAGTTTCGTCCTTGTCCAGATGGCATTGCTTGTATTTCTTCCCCGATCCGCAATGGCAGGGATCGTTTCGGCCCGGGGCCTTCTTGGGGGCGGTTTTTATGTCCACTCTTGTTTTGACCTCAATGCCGAGTCTATTCGACCTGAGCCTTACAATCGGCCGCCATGAACGCCCCGGCCAAGCGCCCAGACGACGAGATCCGAATCCTCGCCACAAACCGCAAGGCCTTTCACGAATTCGAGATCATCGAAAAGCACGAGGTCGGCATCGCGCTTCGAGGAACCGAGGTCAAGGCGTTCCGGGAGAACGGCTTCCAGTTCCGCGACAGCTACGTGGAGTTCCGCAACGGCGAGTTGTTTCTCTCCGGAGCCTCAGTCGCCCCCTACTCCCACGGGAACCGGATGAACCACACCGAGGAGCGGCAGCGCAAGCTCCTGATGAAAAAGAAAGACATCTTGAAGGTCGGCGCGAAAGTGACCGAGAGGGGGCTCACTCTCATTCCGCTCAAGGCCTACTTCAAGGGCGGACGAGTGAAGTTTGAAATCGGCTTGGCCCGAGGCCGGAAGTCGCACGACAAACGCGAAGCCATCAAGAAGCGGGATATCGAAAAGGACCTGCGCCGGGAGATGGGAACGAGGCGAAGGTAGGCTGAGCCACCCTGGCCTTGGGACGAGCAACAAAATGCGCGAAGGCTGTAGGGGCGGCTACATCCTTCGCGCAGACGGACTCTATGAAACCGCGGGAATCAATGGGGCACGAAGCCTTTCGATTCGCGCATCATGTCTGGCCGGCGCGTTTGACGACCGGAGAACGAAGTTGAGAGACGCGGCGTCGAGACGGCTATAATCCGTCGTTTCAACGGCAGCGCAAGCCCCCAGGAATGACGTCTGGCCCTGGCCGAATCGCGCTGCTCCGCGAGCCAAACAACTTTAGCCGCGCCCTGATCTGATCGAGTTCTCTCGACCAGCAAGGACACCGGCTCCGGTTCAAAAGGCCCCAAAACACCTGAAATGATCCACGTCGAAGGTTTGTCCAAGCGTTATGGCGCGCGCGTTCTCTGGGAGAACGTGAACTGGCACGTCAGAAAGAACGACCGCATCGGCCTTTGCGGTCCCAACGGCGCCGGCAAGTCCACCCTCCTGAAGATCCTGGCCGGTCTGGAGGAGTACGACTCGGGCCAGGTCCGGATGGCCACGGATCTCACCATCGGCTATCTGCCGCAGGACGGCATCGCGCACGAAGGGCAGACGCTGCACGCCGAAGTCTCTGTGGCCTTCGCTCCCCTGCTCGCTCTGAAAGGCGAGCAGGACCGGATCGAGGCGACCCTCGAGCACGAAGACCCGGGCACCACCGAAGAGGAGCACATGGCCCTTCTGGATCGGTACGCGGAGGTCATCGAGCACTTCAAGCGGGCGGGTGGTTTCGAGATGGACATTCGCATCGCCAGCGTGCTCCGCGGTCTCGGCTTCAAACCCACCGACAACCAGCGATCCTGTGAGGAATTCTCCGGGGGATGGCAGATGCGTATTGCTCTCGCCAAACTCCTGCTCCAGCGGCCCAACCTGCTGTTGATGGACGAGCCCACCAACCACCTCGACCTTCCCGCCTGCAACTGGCTTGAAGAGTACTTGCACGACTACGAAGGCTCGGTGGTCCTGGTCTCCCACGACCGTTTCTTCCTCGATTCCGTGGTCAAGCGGATCACCCAGGTCGAGCTTCGAACCCTGACCGACTATCACGGCAACTACTCCAAATACGTCGTCGACTATCAGGCCAATCTCGAAAATCTGCTGGAGGCCCATCGCCGGCAGACCGAGGACATCGAGAAGACCGAAGCTTTCATCAACCGCTTCCGGTACCAGGCTACGAAGGCCCGCCAGGTCCAAAGCCGGATCAAGCAACTCGACAAGGTCGAAAGGATCGAGATCCCGGCCCAGCGACAGAAAATTCACTTCCACTTCCCCGAAGCGCCCAAGGCCGGGCGCGTGGTCCTCGACGTCAAGGGCTTGAAACGCGCCTACGGCGACAACGTCATCCTCGATTCGGTCGACTTCACGGTCGACCGGGGCGATCGCATCGCCCTCGTCGGTCCCAACGGTGCCGGCAAGTCCACCCTGATGCGCGTCCTGGCCGGAGACGACAAGCCCACCAGCGGTTCGATCA
>JAENWE010000073.1 GCA_016650185.1 Vicinamibacteria bacterium
ATGCGGGCGAAGGTATCGCGGATGTCGCGCGCCGACGCCAGCGGGTCGGGATTGCCGTCCGGACCTTCCGGATTCACGTAGATCAGGCCCATCTGCACGGCCGCGAGGGGTTTCTCCAGATCGCGCGTGTGCATGCCGCCGTCGGCCGAGTCGTCGGACGACAATACCCCGCCCGCCTTCTCAACGCCTTCGGAGCCGCGGGCATAGCGCTTGTCACCCCCGAGCCACTTGGTTTCCGAACCCCAGTAGACCAGGTCGGGCTCCCAGATGTCCTCGCGCCCGCCGCCAAAACCGAAGGTCTTGAGGCCCATCGAGTCGATGGCGACGTTGCCGGCGAGAATCATCAGGTCGGCCCAGGAGATCTTGCGGCCGTACTTCTGCTTGATCGGCCACAGCAGGCGACGTGCCTTGTCGAGGCTCACGTTGTCCGGCCAGCTGTTCAGGGGAGCGAATCGCTGCGCGCCTCTGCCGCCCCCGCCGCGGCCATCGTGGATGCGGTAGGTGCCGGCGCTGTGCCAGGCCATGCGGATGAAGAACGGTCCATAGTGGCCGTAGTCCGCGGGCCACCAGTCCTGCGAATCCGTCATCAGGGCGTGAAGGTCCTTGACTACGGCGTCAAGGTCGAGGCTTCTGAACTCCTTGGCATAGTCGAACTCCTCACCCATGGGGTCGGACTTCTGGGAGTGCTGATGCAGGATGTTCAGATTGAGCTGTTCGGGCCACCAGGCGGCGTTGGATGGTGTTCCGGCCACGGCTTGCTTGGCGGCGCCCGAGAACGGACACTTTGCTTCGTTTGACATGAGTGCTCTCCTTGATGATTGCCTGCAATTTCACTACCCGATCCAAGCGCAGGACCTGGGCACTGATCGATCAAATAAGTCTTACATCTTGATGACTGTGCGAAGACTATGCCACCTGGTGCTCTAGTATATAACCTCTTCTCTTACTTCGTCTTATTGCCGATAGAGAGAGCGGTCGCTTCACCGGCATGTCGGTAATACCGACATGCCGGGATGCCTCGATTTAACGGTATTTCGGTTCTGGCTCATATGATCACCCATGCCCGAAAGTCTGGACCTCACCCGCGACCTCCGCGATCTCGTCGATCTGGCCGCCGATCAATCGTCTCTCGACGATGTGCTCCGTCGCGGACTCGACGGCCTGTCGCGGATCGTCAACTACGACCTCGGCGTCGTCTTCGTGCTCGACCGTGGAAAACTGACCTCGCGGGTCGCAAGGGGCGCGCTCGCGGACGCCCGGGTGAAGAACCTCACGGTGGACCTCGCGAGGTTCCCTTCGATCAAGGAAGCGCTCAGCTCGAGACGAGCCCGCGCGTTTCTAGAGGCGGATCACGCCCACGGCGAAGGAGATCCGTTCGACGGCGTGCTCGATTTCCCCCACGGCCACTCCTGCATGGTGGTGCCCTTGTGCGCGGGCGAGAGCGTTTTCGGGGTGATGACCCTGGATCGCAACGTCTGCGAGGCCTATCCACGCGAGACCGTGGACCTGGTGGATGTCTACGGCCAGATCCTCGGCCTCGCCATTCAGAACACGCAGCAGCGCGAAGCTCTCGCCCGCCTGCACAGCGCGGAGAGCGAGCGGGCCCGGTTGATGGAGCGCGATCTCGCAGGCGACTCCACCACCGCCATCGAGCGCACGAAGACACCGGCCATGAGGGACGTGGTGCGGCGCGCCCGGCAGGTCGCGGAGGCCGACACGCCCGTCCTCATCCTGGGCGAGACGGGCACGGGTAAGGAGCGTCTGGCTCATGCCATCCATTCGTGGAGCCGGCGCGGGGAGAGGCCGTTCGTGGCCATCAACTGCGCGTCCATTCCGACGGGACTCCTGGAGAGTGAACTGTTCGGCCACGTCAAGGGCGCCTTCACCGGCGCCCTGAAGGATCGGCCCGGGCGTTTCCAGATGGCCAACGGCGGCACGCTGCTCCTCGATGAAGTGGGTGAGCTCCCCATCGAGCTTCAAGCCAAGCTCCTCCGCGTCCTCCAGGAGGGTCATTTCGAGGCGGTGGGATCCGATCGCACGGTGCGCGTGGACGTGCGCATCCTGGCCGCCACGCATGTCGACCTGGCGAAGGCCATAGCCGAAAAGCGTTTTCGCGAGGATCTCTACTATCGGCTGTCGGTATTCCCTTTGTCTTTGCCGCCGTTGCGCGAACGGTTCGCCGATCTGCCCGAGCTGATCGAAGCCATCCTGATCGAACAGCAGCGCCGCACCGGACGCCGCGACATGCGCGTGACCGCTGAGAGCCTGGACCACCTGCGTCGCTATTCCTGGCCCGGGAACATCCGCGAACTCGCGAACATCCTCGAACGCGGGACGATCCTGGCCGGAGGTCGCGATCTCACGCCGGCGGTTCTGGATCTGCCCGGCGCTTCCGCGCCGATGAGTTTGACAACCGCCCTTTCGCCGGTCGCGAGCGTGCCTGGGGCCATCGAGCTCATCACCATCGATGAAGTCCAGCGCCGCCACATCCGAAGCGTTCTGGCGGCCACGGAAGGCCGCGTCTATGGAGACAGAGGCGCCGCGAAGATTCTTGGAATGAAGCCGTCCACCCTGCAGAGCCGAATGAAACGACTGGGAATGTAGCCGAAGCCACAGCCTTCCACCGTCTGAGCGAGGCCACGACGGTGGTGTGTTTCTCGCAAACCGTGACGGACGTACTCCGTCAAGGGTACGAGCAGGCGGAGGCTACGGCTCGATCGCGCCGGCCTGGTGAGAGCGTCGTGGATCGGCGCCACCCTTAACCGTGCCGGTCCTTGGATCACGCACCGCCACCGAGGCGTAGCCCATCACCAGTTCCCCCTTGAGGCCGATGGGCTCGAGCCGGTGACCGAACGACCGCATTTCCTCGACCACCCGGCGCGGGATGAGATCTTCGTAAAGAATCCGGCTCGGAACCGGGGGCTGACGCAGCGGGAATTGTTTGCGGCCAACGAGAAATCTCGGCTGCTCCACCGCCTGCTGCGGCCCGAGCCCGCGGTCCAGGATGCCGGTGAGGATCTGGTACACCGCCGATGAAATCCAGGCGTTGCCGGCCGCCCCTATCGCGACCACGGGCTCGGACTTCCCGTCCTCGCGCTTGAACACCAGGGTCGGCGCGATCCCGGTGGCGGCGCGGGCCAGAGGTGCAAGAGAGTTGAAGCGCTTGGGCTGACGGCGGAAGGATCTCAGATGGTTGTTGTAGAGAAACCCCAGACCATCGCTCACGTAGAAGGCGCCGCCCCAGGTGGACAGAGTCTGGGTGAGCGCCACCATGTTGCCCAGGGAGTCGATCACCACCGCCGCGGTGGTGCCCGTGCCGATGCGCTCGCGCTTGTACTCGCGCTCATCGTCATCGTCTTCCGGATACTCCGGGTCGGCGGTCGCCTTCGAGGGATCGATCATAGCGAATTGCTTCCTCGCCCAAGGCAAAGACAACGGTCCCTCGAGGTTAAGGGTGTAGAACGCCGGATCGGCGACGAGATTGCCGCGTCCCGCGCGCTTCCACGCCTCTACCATGTAGTGGAAAGCCGACGCATCCTGGGTGTACTGACCGCGCCTGCCCGTGGGCGCACCGTCCAGAATCTGGAGGGTCTGAAGCAGA
>JAENWE010000074.1 GCA_016650185.1 Vicinamibacteria bacterium
CTGTTCGGCGCCGTACATACTCCGCGGACGAAACCGTGGGAGGCTGTGGCGAGCGGTTCAAGTCGGGTTCGCGAAGGGAGCGCCATGTCCACTCGGTTGCTGAAACTCGTCATCGCCGGGGCCTTCGGGGCGGGACTGGTCTCGAGCCCCCACCCCGCAGGAGCTCAAACCGTCGAGACTTTCCAGGAGGCCACCGCGAGCGGCCGCGTTCTGGGCGGCATCTCGGATCCTCGCCTGGCCGAGATCGTGAGTGGGGTCCTCGCGCGCAACCCTCGCATCGCTCAGGCCCGGGCCCGAGCCCGGGCGGCTCGACTTCAAGCACCGCAGATGAAGGCGCTGCCCGACCCGATGCTCGGGGCCACCGCGTTCGGCTCGATGCCGGAGACGCGCGTTGGACCGCAGACGATCATGGGGACCGTGTCGCAACGCTTCCCCTGGTTCGGAAAACTGAGCCTTCGGGAGAAAGCGGCCCTCCAGCGCGCCGATGCGCTGGACGCCGACGTGGAGGCCCTTCGACTGAACCTGGTCACCGAAACGCGACGGCTCTACTACGAGACGGCGTTCCTTGACGCGTGGCGCGATGTGGTCGACGCGGACCGGGAGACCCTGATCCAGTTCGAAGAGCTGGCCCGTTCCCGTTACTCATCGGGCGTCGGTATCGAGCAGGCGGTGGTCAAGGTTCAGGCGGAGATCACCCGAGACGAAATGCGGCTGCTGGACATCGAGACGCGACGAGCCACGACCATTTCCGCTTTGAACTCCCTGCGCGACCTTCCCCAGAACACCGCCGTCCCGAAGCTCAGCCTGCCGAGCTACTCGGAGATCCCACTCGACCGGGACACCCTGCGAGCCCGGGCAATGGCCCTGAGACCCGAGATGTCGCAGGCCGATTCCGAGATCGCACGAGCCGAAACCCTGGTCGATCTCGCTCGCAAGGAGTACAAGCCGGACATCACGGTGGCCGCGACCTACACCCGAGTCGGGCTCCGATCCGATCCGGCGGGGATCGCATCACCACCGCCCGACAACGGCAAGGACGTCTTCGCGATCTCGGCCAGCATCAACCTGCCCATCAAGAGAGGCAAGCTCAGGGCCGGCGTCGACGAAGCGGCGGAGGTCCGGACCACGGCCGCGGAAGGAAAGCGGTCGGTGGTCACGGACATCGACCGATCGCTGGGCGAGCTTTCGGACCGGATCGCGTTGACGTTTCAGCAACTCCGCCTGTTCGATCGTGTTCTGGGTCTTCAGGCCGATCAGTCGCTTCGTTCCGCTCAGGCTGCCTATGCGTCGGGCAGTTTGAGTTCGCTGGACCTCCTCGATGCCGAGAGGGTCCTGCTCGAAGTCCGAACCGCGACCGAGCGCGCTCGAGCCGACTACGCAATCGCCATCGCGCGACTTGAAGGTGCCGTCGGAGAACCCCTCACCGCGAGCGGAGGCTTGCAGCCATGACTGATGAGATCAACGAGAAGGAGGCAGGGCAACCTGAGGAGAGGGCGGCGCCTCCAGAGAACCGCAGGCGTCGGGTTCTTGGCAACCTCGGATGGGCTCTTTCCGGAGCGGTCCTGGCTCTCTTGATCGCAACAACTTGGTGGCGCACGAGCGGCAAGCCCCGGATGGACGGCAGAGCCTCCGCCAGCGACGTCAAGGGTGGCGAGCGAAAGATCCTCTTCTACCGCAACCCGATGAACCCGGCAGTCACCTCCCCCGTGGCCATGAAGGACGAGATGGGGATGGACTATCTGCCGGTCTACGCGGAGGAGGCCCCGGGCGGCGCGCGAAAGATCCTCTTCTACCGCAACCCGATGAACCCGACGGTCACCTCTCCGGTAGCCATGAAGGACGAGATGGGCATGGACTACGTCCCGGTCTATGAGGACTCGGCCCGGGGCGGGGCGACAAACAACGCGACCGTCAGCATCGATCCCCGGATGGTTCAGAACATGAACGTCCGGTTCGAGAAGGTCGAGCGAGGGGATCTCACCCGCGAGGTCCGCACCGTGGGCTATCTCGAATACGACCAGCAGAAGATGATGACCGTCACCACTAAGTACGCCGGCTTCGTGGAGAAGGTCTACGTGAACTACGTCGGCGAGCAGGTCAGGAAAGGACAACCCCTGTTCGAGATCTACGCCCCCGAGCTGGTGCAGACTCAGCAGGATCTACTCTCCGCCCTCGCCTTTTCCGCGAAGATGGCGAGCGGCGCCGACGGGGGTGGCGGTCGCCCGATGGCCGACGCTCGTGACCGCGCGGACGCCCTGGTGGCGGCGGCGCGGGCCCGGCTCGGCTACTGGGACATCAGCCAAGAACAGATCGAGCAGCTCGAGAAGAGCGGCAAGGTGGTCCGCACCCTGACCGTGACCGCCCCGTCTGCTGGAGTAGTCATGAAGCGCGCGGACGGCCTTGAGGGCATGGCGCTCAAACCGGGGATGGACTCGTTCCATATCGCGGATCTCTCCTCGTTGTGGCTGTCGGTCGAGGTGTTCGAGGACCAGCTTGGCTGGATCAAGACCGGCAGCCTCGCTGATATCGATTTGAGCTATTTCCCGGGCGAGACGTTCACCGGCCGGGTTCGCTTCGTGGAGCCTCAGGTTACTGAAAAGACGCGGACGGTGCCTTTGAGGCTCGAGGTCAAAAACCCCTCCGGGCGGCTTCGATCCGGGATGTACGCGACCGTTCGGTTCCATCCCGTGGTGGCCAGGGACGCGATCACCGTGCCCAGCCTGGCCGTGCTTCGGACCGGCCAGAGAAACATGGTGGTGGTTTCTCTGGGAGAGGGTCGATTCGCCCCGCGCGAAGTGGTGCTCGGCAACGAAGGGGATGGGAAGGTTCAGGTGCTGAAGGGCCTTGAGGAGGGCGAGGAGATCGTGACCTCGGCCCAGTTCCTCATCGACTCGGAATCGAGCCTGCGTGAGGCGATCCAGAAGATGGTCGCCGCCGCCACCATGAAATGACCAGGACGTGCTGAACCGAGTCATCGAGTGGTCGCTCAAGAACCAGTTCCTGGTGGTCGTGGGCGCCTTGTTCGCCATCCTGGCCGGCGTGTGGTCGGTTCGCGAGACGCGTCTCGACGCCATCCCGGACCTGTCCGATGTTCAGGTGATCGTCTACACCGAGTATCCCGGACAGGCTCCCCGGGTGGTCGAAGACCAGGTCACGTACCCCATCACCACCAAGATGCTCGCGGTTCCTTTCGCCAAAGTGGTTCGCGGCTATTCCTTCTTCGGCTACTCCTTCGTCTACGTCATTTTCGAAGACGGGACGGACCTCTACTGGGCGCGGTCGCGAGTGCTCGAGTACCTCTCCGGGCTCTCCGCGCAACTGCCCAAGGGCACATCGCCTCAACTCGGGCCGGATGCCACCGGAGTGGGCTGGGCCTTCATGTACGTGCTGAATTCGCCCACCCACTCTCTGGCCGAGTTGCGCAGTCTCCAGGACTGGTACTTGAAGTACGGTCTCACCGCGGTCGAGGGCGTGTCCGAGGTCGCCTCCATCGGTGGCTTCGTTCGGCAATACCAGGTCGAGGTCGACCCGGTGAAGCTCCGCGCCTACGACGTCACCCTCCAGAAGGTCAAGGCCGCCATCCAGCGCTCGAACAACGACGTCGGGGGCCGGCTGGTGGAGATGTCGGAGAAGGAGTACATGGTCCGCGGCCTCGGCTACGTCAAGGATGTCAAGGACCTCGAGCAGGTGGTTCTCGGCCTTGGGCCGGGAGGAACGCCTCTGCTCTTACGGGACGTGGGCCACGTGACCATCGGACCCGAGATCCGTCGGGGCTTAGCGGAATGGAACGGCGAGGGCGAAACCGTTGGGGGGGTCGTGGTGGTCCGGGCCGAGCCGACACCCTTTCCACCATCGCCGGAGTAAAGGCCAAGCTGCTGGAGATGAAGCCGGGCCTGCCGGACGATGTGACCATCTCCGTCGCCTATGACCGGACGCCTCTGATCAACCGATCGATAGAGACCCTGACCCATACCTTGATCGAGGAGTCGATCATCGTGGCTCTGGTCTGCATCTTCTTCCTTTTCCACGTGCGCTCGGCCTTCGTGGCCATTCTCTCGATTCCTCTGTCGATCCTGATGGCCTTCGTCATCATGCGCTGGCAGGGCCTGGGCGCCAACATCATGTCTCTGGGCGGCATCGCCATCTCGATCGGCGTCCTGGTGGACGCCGCGATCATCATGGTCGAGAACGCGCACAAGCACTACGAAGAATGGAAAGGGAAACGTTCCCATTTCGAGATCATCCTGAAATCGGCTCAGGAGGTGGGTCCGACCC
>JAENWE010000075.1 GCA_016650185.1 Vicinamibacteria bacterium
GGAGGAAACCGTCGTCCGCGGCGCCTTGACTCTCGACGTCGCTCGGGTGCTCGCCACCTGGAACGGTCAGCGCGCCGACCTGACCCTGACCGAGTTCTGGCTCGTGCATGCCATGGCCAGGCACCCGGGCCATGTGAAAGACCGGGAAGCCTTGATGAATGCCGCGAAGATGCTGGTCGACGACTCAACCATCACCTCCCACATCAAGCGCGTCCGCCGGAAGTTCGAAGCCATGGACCCGGGCTTCGATCGGATTGAGACGGTCTACGGCATGGGGTATCGCTGGAATCCTGAGGGGTCGTAAGAACATGCGCCTCGGACTTCGCGCTCAACTCCTGATCGTGTCGAGCCTGTTGCTCGCGCTTCCTCTCCTGGGCCTGCGGTCCGCCCGGGAGGTCGAGGCCTTCCTGGTCGAAACCCAGGAACAAGGCCTTTCGTCGACCGCGCGCGCGGTGGCTACCGCGCTGAACGAACGGCCGGGGATCTTTCTTTTGGACCCGACCGAGGGCGCGACCGACCGCTCCTTCAAGCCCTCCGAAACCCTCCGCATCGAAACCCTGTTTTCGCCGCTCACCGTCGATGGCCTTGCTGACGACTGGACCGCGCAGCGCGTCGAATTCCACGAGGTCACCCCGCCCCCCGCTGCGTCCGCTCCTGCGCCAAAGCGGTTGGAGTCCCTCGGTCCGGGCCCCGCGGACAGCGAAGCGCAGGGCTTCCCTTCGGCCGGCTCGTCTCCGGTTCCGGCCTCTCCCTATCGCCTCCGCTACCGGCTCGGCCGATACGAGCGAAACATCTACGCCCTGTTTGAGGTGACCGACGACATCGTGGTCCGCCACGGCTCGGATTTTGCGAACGCGGATGCAAGCGATCACCTCGAACTGGCCATGGTCACAGCGGACGGAGAGTTCCTTCGCTTCGCCGTCGACGAAGCAGGCGATGGCTCGGCGCGGGTCTGGCTGGTCGGGACCGATGGCTCGCTTTCGCGAGATTCTCGAATCGAGGCGGCCCTGGTGGAAACGGATGGCGGCTATCAGGTCGAGATGCGAATCCCGCGGGCGCTGATTGGAGCGCGTTTCGCATTCGCCGCGATCGATATCGACGATCGCGAATCTCACGGCACGGTGGCACGCCTCGGCACCAGCGAGACCTCTCGCCCCGAGAATCTGAGCCACGCCTTCGTGCCATCGCCGGAACTGGCCGCCCTGGCCCACGGCCTGGGTCGCGCGAATTCCCGACTTTGGGTCCTGGACGCTCGCGCGCGCGTGCTCGCGCGGGCGGGAACGCTTCAAGCCGGCCGCACGCCCCCGCCGCCCCCCACCTGGCGGCAGGCCCTGGTTGCCGAGCTTCGACCCCTCTACGGTTCGATCCTGACCCAGCCCACGGAAGACTTCACGGATCAGGGCTCCGACGCGACCCAACTTCAAGGCTCAGAAGTCACCTCAGCGCTTGGGGGCGCGAGCGCTCGGTGGAGGCGACGCACCACCGACGGCCGGGCGGTGGTTCTCTCCGCCGCGGAGCCGGTCTGGAACGAGGGCAAGGTGGTGGGCGTGGTCCTGGCGGAGGAAACCACGAATGAAACCCTGGCCGCGCGGAATCGCGCCTTCGAGCGACTCTTCTTCTCCATCGCCCTGGTGGCCCTTTTCGGCGCCGTCGCTCTCCTCGGCTTCGCCACCCGGCTCTCTTTTCGGATTCGCGGTCTGAGAAACGCGGTGGAACGCGCGATCGATCGGCAGGGACGCATTCGCGAATCGATTCCACCCTCGAGGGCGGGAGACGAGGTGGGCGATCTGTCGCGCAGTTTCGGGGTGATGCTGGAGCGTCAGCAGCAGTACACCGCCTATCTGGAGGGCTTGCGAAGCCGGCTCTCCCACGAGATCCGGACGCCGGTCGCGGTGGTCCGCTCCTCGCTCGACAATCTGCGTCTCCATCAGGTGCCGGAGCCGGCCGCGGTCTATCTCGACCGTGCGGATGAAGGGTTGTCACGGCTTGTCACCGTGGTCCAACGCATGACTGAGGCCTCCCGCCTCGAGCAAACCCTTGGCACCAACGAGACGGAGGCCTTCGATCTGGCCAAGGTGGTGACGGGTTGTGTCGAAGGCTATCGGCTGGCCCATCCCCAGCGACGTCTCGATGCCGCCATCGAGACGACCGGTCGGGCCATGATCATCGAAGGCGCGCCCGATCTGGTGGCGCAGCTCCTCGACAAGCTGGTCGAGAATGCCCTCGACTTCGCGCGCGAAGGCACGCCAGTCGAGATTCGTCTCAATCGTGGACTGGGCGTGGCCTTCCTCGCGGTCAGTAACGAGGGGCCGACGCTCCCCGACGAAGTTGCCGGACGGATCTTCGAGTCGCTGGTCTCGTCACGCCCGAGTGAGGGCTCCGGCAAGGTTCATCTCGGCCTTGGCCTCACGATCGTGAAGGCCATCGCCGATTTTCATGAAGCGACGGTGAGCGCTTCCAACCGCCGAGATTCCTCCGGCGTCACGTTCACCGCGGCCTTCCCCCTCCAGCAATCTGCCCCTACGTCGAAGTCCTCGAGTTAGCCCTCCCCGAGCGATTCTCAGAACCGCAGGGTCACGGTCCCGCTGATCGACCGGCCGGGAGCCAATACGAATCGGGAGTCCGGGCTCGCCCGATACTCCTCATCCAGCAGGTTGCGAGCCATCGCGCGCGCCTCGAAAGACTTGCTGATCTTCCATCCGCCTCCCAGATCGAGGATGGTGTAACCCGGGGTGACGACCTCCGTGGGCCCTGGTCGATCGTCTTCAGCGTAGCGCGCGAGACGGGCCTGAACCCAAGCAGCGGTCCCGAACTCCTTTCGGGCCACGAGCGACAGAGTGTCGGGTGAGGCGTCATCAAGGAACGCATTGTCGTCAAGCGCACGGCCACGTGCCGCCTGGGCGAATAACTCGATGGACGTGCCGTGTCCCAGATCCACGCGCGATTCCAGTTCCAGGCCTCGGAGCCGCGCGCGCCCCCGATTTCTGAAGAAGAAGAAATCAGTCTGAGTCTGGAAACGCTCCACAAGGTCATCGATACGGTACTGGTAGGCGTAGACCGCGATTTGCACACGCGACCGCGTGTACCGGAGGGCCAGGTCGGTCTGGAGACTGGTCTCAGGAACCAGCCCGGGATTGCCGGTGATGAATCCCCGACCGGAGGGACCCCGGTAGTACCGATCGGACAACACTGGATCCCGAAACCCGCGCGAGAGCTGGGCGGTCGCGCTGAAGCCCTGGAACGGACCGACCGTCAACGACCCGAACCCGGACCCGGCGCCATTCGACGTATCGCGATCGCCGAAGAAACCCCCGACATTGCGCGTGGTCACCCGGTCCGCACGCACGCCGGCCGCGACGCGCGCGCGCGCCCCAAGAGGAACATCGACTTGCGCGAATACGCCGGCGTCCGTGCGCCTGGAGTCGTCGATGGCAACGTTGGAGACGCCGGTCAGGAGACTCCCCGCCAGGGTGTAGCTCTCGATGACATCCAGGGCGTGCAACCCGAATCGGCCATTCACGTCAATGCCGACCTCGGACCGCACGGAACCAAAAACGCGCTTGCCGGTGGTTTTCACGTGAAAATCACGAGCGGAGATGTCGGCGCGTTCGACGCTGCGACCGGTGGTCGCGGTAGGGAGCCTGTCCTGATCCGTGCGTTGTTCGTAGGTGCCGAGGAACCCGGTGAAGGACATCTCCTCGAAGCCGGCCAGCTTCGAGATGTCATACGACGTGGTGAACCGGTGCGAGTTCTCAAACGGGTAGTGGAAGCGCACGGTCCGCGAGTTGTTGCGCGGACGACCGACGTCGCGCCCAAAATCGCTCTGCCAGGTCGCGGCGAAAGCGCCCCGCCCGATCTCGTGGGTGAACCCGGCCACGAAGCCGGAATCGCTCCAGCCTGAGTTGAAGACCTCAGCGAGGGGGCTGTCGTAGTCGCCCGTGCTCCGGACATGGCCCTGAATCAGAAATCCGCCGCGGGCAAGGCCCTTCGAGAGTTCGATCGACCCGCGCGCCTCGGGGACGCCCGTGCCGAGCGTCCCGCTGAGGGACCCGCGCAGGGGGCTTCCGGGCTCGGCGCGGCGCGTCTTGACCGAGATCACGCCTCCGAAGGCGTCGGAGCCATAGGCCACCGAAGCGGGACCGCGAGCGACGTCCACGCTACCCACCACCGAAGGGTCGAGGAAGGAGGCGCTCGGACCCACACGCCGCTCGGCCGAAACGCGCCCGCCATCAAGGAGGAGGAGAGTGCGACCGCGGGCCATGCCGCGCAGCGCCGGGACGGCAGAATGCCCCTCCGAAACGCGACTGACTCCGGGAACCGTTTCAAGCGCCTCCATGAGGTTCTCCGGGTTGCGCTGCGCCACCTGCGCCCCGGAAAGAAGCGTGGCGCCCGACGCCGGGGCGGTGGCAACGCTCGGCGCGGCGCCGAGGACCGTGACAGACTCGTCCGCGAGCGAACTCACAGGAATAGTCAGCTCGCCGAGGATGCGCTCGACCAGGAAAGGCCGCATCACCTGACCGGACCCAAGGACAACAATCAGCTGGAAAGGGGGGGCGGGCGGAGACGCCCATGAGAATCGTCCATCGGCGTCGGTCCGCGACTGGCCGGGGTAGCCCGCGAGGGATATGGTCGCGCCCACTACAGCATCTCGGCTCGACGCGGTGATCACGCGACCCACGAGAGACTCCGACGCGCCGGCCGAAGGCAGCGGGGCCAATGTAGCCAGTCCAAAGGCCAGGGCGGGAAGAATCGGCCGCACGTTCATCGCCCAAAATGTAGCAGCCGCGCGCTCGCTACTACCAGACCTCGTACTCCGGCGGCCGGAAGCGCGCTGGATCAAGGTGCGAGGAATCGACCCACCGCTTCGCTCACTCCATGGACCCTCTCGGACGCAAGCGCCCCCGCCACCCCCATTAGAAGAACGGTCACCGCCAGCATCCACGGACGGAAGCGAACGTCGTCTCCCGCCGTCTCGGGCGAGGGATTCGTCAGGGCTTTCACTCGTGCTTCGAGGTCGACGCGGCTCGAGAAAGCGGATGACACCGCCACATCGCTCAGAGCCCTCCGAGGGAGGGGCCGGAAGCTGCTCAGGCGGGCCACCTTGAGCAGCGCGGAGGCAAGGTCGAGAGCCACTTCAGGGTCCCCGTCACTGGCGCCCGCGTCCGCGGCGAATTCGCAGGCTGTGGAAAAGGCGCGACGCCAGATCTCGTCCAATCCAAACAGCTGGAGGAAGTCCGGGCACGAGCCCATCCATAGGAAACGAAGCGGATCGCGCTCCTCGGCGTGACTCGCTTCATGGGCCAGGGCGGCCGCGAATTCCTCGGGCTCGAGCGAGTTCATCACCGCGCTCGACGCGTAGATAGTGGGTCGCAAATAGCCGCCCACGCAAAGGGCGAGGTCGCTGCTGTGTACCTCGACCAGCTCGATCGATCCGCGAAGCACGCAGGTCTGCCGCCCGCGACGGCGCCAGAGCAGCAGTCGATCGCGAGTCCTCAGAAAGATTCCGGCCGCGCGGTGGACTCCTCGCAGGATGGGGAGAAACGCCAGCAGGGCGAGGGCCATGAGCATGCTCGAGGCCGCCTCCCCTGGATCCTTCGGTTCAAATCGCCACCACGCGGGGATGAAGATGAAGGCGGTCAACGTCGCGGCCAGCCCGGCGGGGGCAAAGCGGGAGATCAGGATCGCGCTCGTCCTTCGCCGTGCGGCCAGCCGGGAGATGCGACGGAGCAGCGACTTGGTGATGCCGAGCAGCGCCAGATCGAAAAAGGCCATCAGCAGACCGAAGATGACCAGGAGGACGCACACGCCGTAGAGGGTCATCCTCGCTCCTCCGCCTTCCGCGCCTGGCGCACCGCACGCCTCTTCTCTCGCACCAGCCGGTCCAAAGAGTCCAGCCAGTCGGGATCATGAGACTCTATGACATCGACCAGCGCGGCGAGGGCCAGATCGCGCGTGTCCGCCCCCCCCGCCCCGATATCCGACACCGCGGTCTTGAGGGCCCGGACCCCAAAATCGGCGCGCGACAGTCTCGCCCGATACGCGAACGCCCGTCCTCGCGGCTCGCGGCAGACCAAGCCTTTCTTGAAAAGGCGGTCCAGCGTCGTCATGAGCGTGGTGTAGGCCCAGGGTCCGTTGAGGAGCGCACTCACATCGCGAACGCTGACCGCGTCGTCGCTCTGCCACAGGCAATCCATCACCAGGGCTTCAAGGCGGCCGAGGGCCAGCGCGGGCGTTCTGGGCGCCGACATGCCGAAAGACGCGCAGTGGCGTGTCACAAGGTGAGAATAGCCGAAGAGGCGATCCGGCCTTCACCCACTCAACCACGACCGCGGTGCCATAAGCCACACCCCAGTGACACCCGGCGCCACCCCGTTCCCATTGTCGCGCATACCGCGAATACGGGCCGATTCCCCTGGTGTACGCTCTCATCCTCCAGAGGAGGTGACCGCCCGTGGATTTCCAAACTGCCTACAACCTGATCGTCCCCGTCGTGGAAAAGAAGTACGGAGTCGAAGTGATCATTTCGGATGTGGTCGACCCGAACACCGGCGACTTCGACGGTCAAACCATCCTGCTTGATTACAACCAGGATCTCGAGGTGGCGCTGTTCGTACTCGTCCATCTCTTCGGACACACCGTGCAGTGGAACATCTCCGACGAGTATCGCGCACTGGGACTCAACGTCGCGGTGGGCAAGACGCCCGAGGAGATGGCCGCCATAACCGAGTACGAGCAGGGCGCCACGCGGATGGGGATCGCCTTGCTGCACGAAGCCGGAATCACGGACATGGACGGGTGGGCCTCCGAATGGTGGCGCGCGGACTTCGAGTACCTCGTCCATTTCTACAAGACGGGCGAGAAGCTGGATGTGCGCTCCTTGCTGAAGCGCGGCGGAGAAACCCTGGCCCCGCTCCCTATCCCGCGGTTCACTCCGCAGAAGTTCGCCTCTCGTTGGAGCTTTTGAACCAGCGACCGGGCGGATAGATTTGCTTCCATGGGCTCGACCAAGCCTGCGAAAGAACGGAACGCCGCACTCGACCGGGCCCATGACATAGCCCGCGCCTTCTTGGACTCACTGCCCAACCGGCCGGTCGGGCCACGATCCACTTTCGAATCGTTGGTCCAATCCCTCGGGGGGCCCTTGCCCGAATCCGGCGATGAGCCGGCTCGCGTCATCGAGGCCCTGAACGAAGCGGTCGAGCCCGGCCTCGTCGGCTCCGCCGGACCGCGTTACTTCGGCTTCGTCATCGGAGGGGGCGTGCCCGCCGCCCTCGCCGCCGACTGGCTCACCGGAACCTGGGATCAGAACGCCGCGTTGAACATCGCGTCGCCCGCGGCGGCCGCGGTCGAGGCCGTGGTCGCGGAGTGGATCAAGGAATTGCTGGGCCTCCCGATGGAAGCGGGCGTGGGCTTCGTGACCGGGTGTCAGATGGCCAACTTCTCCGCCCTCCTCGCCGGACGCCACGGGGTTTTGGCGAAGGCGGGATGGGACGTGGAAGAGCTTGGGCTCCAAGGAGCGCCCGAAGTTCATGTGGTCATCGGGGAGGAGGCTCACGCGACCGTACTCTCGGCCCTGCGCCTGCTGGGCCTGGGGGAGGCGCGCGCTGTGCGGGTCGCAGCGGACGGGGAGGGACGGATGATTCCAGGAGCCCTGAAAGCCGCCCTCGCCCCGCTGGGCGGGCCGATCTTGGTGGCCGCCCAGGCCGGCAATGTCAGCACCGGCGCCTTCGATCCTCTCGACGAGATCGCCGCAATCGCTCACGCCAAGGAGGCCTGGCTTCATGTGGATGGCGCGTTCGGTCTGTGGGCCGCGACAGACCCGGCTCGCCGTGGCCTTCTGCGCGGCGTCGAAGACGCCGACTCTTGGGCCACCGATGCCCACAAGTGGCTGAACGTCCCGTACGACTCGGGGATCGTCATCGTCAAGGACCGGACCAACCTGAACCTGGCCATCACCAAGAGCGCCGCCTATCTCATCCGTTCGAGCACAGAGGCGCGGGACAATCACGACTTCACCCCCGAATCGTCGCGGCGCGCCCGCGGCTTCGCCATCTGGGCGGCGCTCAAGAGCCTGGGGCGGGCCGGAGTGAGCGACATGGTCAACCGATGCTGTGCCTTGGCCTTGCGCATGGCCGCTCGTCTCCGCGAAGGAGGCGTCATTATTCTCAACGACGTGGTGTTGAATCAGGTCCTGGCGCGTTTCACTCCCCGCGATGGGCGTGACCCCGAGGCGTTCAACCGAGCGGTGGTGGCGCGTATTCAGAGCGGCGGCGTCACCTGGGCGAGCGGAACCAGGAGGCATGGCGCCGAGGCGCTGCGCATCTCCGTCTCAAACTGGTCCACCACGGCCGAGGATATCGACCGCTCCGCCGACGCCATCCTGGCCGCCGTGCGGGACGAGGACAGGTTGGCGTAGTCTTCGGCCCGACGAGGGAAGTCGATGGTGGCTTTCCAGGGCCTGATCTTCATGTTCTTCGGGATCGGCCTGCCGGCCCGTCGAGTAGGGGGTCTCTCCTCTCGACGGACCCTCGGGCGGAGGTAGTCTCCGAAAGCGATGATTCACCCGACCCCGATCGTTCTTGAGGGCCACGGCCTGCGGCTCGAACCCCTGACCATGGCTCACCGCGACGACCTTGCGGCCGCGGCCGCGGATGGAAAGCTCTGGGATCTCGGCTTCACCTCTGTCCCGGCTCCCGGCCAGGAAGAGACCTACATCCAAACCGCCCTTAATGGCCTCAAAGACGGCCACATGCTGCCGTGGGCGGTTCGTGAACTCGGGGCCGGGATGATCGCCGGAAGCACGCGCTACCATGACATCGTGGCCAGCGTCGACCGCGCCGAAATCGGCTACACCTGGTACGCGAAGCGCTGTCAGCGTTCCCACGTCAACACGTCGTGCAAGCTCCTCCTGCTCTCCCATGGCTTCGACACGCTCGGCTGCCAGGTGATCGGCCTGCGCACCGACATCCACAACCAGGTCTCGCAGAAGGCCATCGAAAAGCTGGGCGCCCGAAAGGACGGCGTCATCCGGCACCACGCGATCAGGAGAGACGGCTCCGTCCGGGACACTGTGATGTACAGCATCCTGAAGAGCGAGTGGCCCGCCATCCGGGAACGGCTCGAAACACGGCGCCGCAACGGCGGCTTTCCGCGGTAGGCCCGCCCGCTCAGACCCCAGCTGGCGATTCGCTGGTCGACAACCACATCCACGCCGGCAACGCCCGCGGGATCGACTCGCGGAAGATCCTGTGGCGCCGGGTCATCGACCTGAATGATCGCTCTTTGCGCCGGGTGATCATCGGCCTCGGCGGCGCCCTATGGCCGTGCTTTGTCTGTCGAAGGATCGTGACGATCTGCGGGTTCGCCTTGGCCGGATGATCGTGGCCGTGGACCGGGAAGGCGTGCCGGTCACCGCCAACGACCTCAAGGCCACCGGCGCCTTGATGATCCTGCTCAAGGACGCGATTCAGCCCAATCTGGTCCAGACTTGGAAGGCGTCCCCGCGTTCGTTCACGGCGGGCCTTTCGCGAACATCGCCCACGGATGCAACTCCGTCATCGCCACGAACATGGCGCTTGCCCATGCGGACTGGGCGGTCACGGAAGCGGGCTTCGGTCTCGACCTTGGGGCTGAGAAGTTCATCGACATCAAATGCGCCTCCGCGGGTCTCGAGACCGCCGCGATCGTTCTGGTCGCCACCATCCGCGCCCTGAAGCGGCACGGTGGGGTGACCAAAGATGATCTGGCTACTCCGAACGCGGCGGCGGTCGAACGGCGGACTGCCGAACCTCGAGAAGCACATCGAGAATGCCCGCCTGTTCGGTCACACGCCCATCGTCGCCCTCAATCGCTTCGCCACCGACGGAGCCGATGAGCTGGCGGTCGTGCGTACGGCCTGCGATCGCCTGGGCGTTCCCTGCGCCGATTCCGAGGTCTTCGCTCGGGGCGGCGACGGCGGCCGGGAACTGGCGGAGGCCGTGGTCAAGCACGCGGTCTCTCCCTCGCCCATGAAACGTCTCTACGATTGGAACGAACCGCTCAAGCAGAAGATCGAGAAGGTCTGCAAGCAGATCTATGGAGCCGAGGCCGTCGCCTACTCACCCGCGGCCGAACGTGATCTCAAGCAGGCGGAGCGCCTCGGTTTCGCGGGCGCGCCCATCTGCATGGCCAACACCCAGATGTCCCTCTCGGACGATGCCGGTCGGCCGGGCCGGCCCACCGGCTTCACGGTCACGGTCAAGAACGTCGTGATCGCGGCGAGAGCGGGCTTCGTGGTTCCTCTGCTCGGCGACATCATCCGGATGCCGGGCCTGAACGCCACGCCGCAAGCCGAGCGCATGGACCTGGTTGACGGCAAGGTAGTCGGACTCCTGGGGGGCTGACCGCCGAAGAGGGCGGTCTCCCCTGCTTTTGGCAGGCCGCATGCCCGGCGCCGACGAGTCAGGCCTTTGGGGACATGGGCGCCCGGTCGATCTCAGTCGCGCTTGGCCACGCCTTCCGAGAAGGATCCGACGTGAGACCAGAGGGTGTCCACGTTCTGAGACTTGTGGACCTCGACAATCTCTCCACGCGCGCCCACGCCGATGGCCGGGCCGACCCCACGGTCGTAGCGCACACTCTCGCCCCAGTCGATACTGAACGAGTCGGAGGCGAGGGCGCCGGTGTGGTACCAAAGCGTGTCGTTCGCCTCCGACTTGTGCACCTCGACGACCCGGCCGCCTTCACGCGCGCCGATAGTGGCCGTCACACCGGTATCGAATCTGACGCTCTTCCCCCACTCCACCACGGTGTCGCCGGACTCCAGGCGGCCCACGTGGTACCACAACGTGTCCGCTCCCTCAGACTCGTGGACCTCAACCACCACCCCCGGGCCGGCAAAAGCCACCGTGGGGTTGATGCCGGTGTCGTACTTGATGCTCTTCGACCAGGTCACGCTATTGCCCGAAGGGTCAAGGCGACCCACGTGATACCAGAGATTCGGGAAGCCGTCGGATACGTGTACCTCGAGAATGTTGCCGTCCGTGTCCATGGTAACCGACGGATGTCGGCCATTGTCGTACTTCACGCTCTTGGACCACTGGATCGCACCGCGCGCGGGATCAACACGACCGACGTGGTACCAGAGGGTGTCCGCGCCCTCGGACTCGTGGACCTCGACGACCGCTCCACCAGGACCGAGGGCGACCGACGGACGGACCCCCGAATCGTATTGCACGCTCTTGTTCCAGATCACGGTCATCGCCTCCGGATCGAGACGGCCCACGCGATACCAGAGGGTGTCGAGTCCGCCGGACTTGTGTACCTCAACGACCAGGTCGCCAAGGACCGATACGGTCGGCGTCTTGCCGCCATCGTACTGGACGCTCTTGCTCCAGGTGACGTCTGAGTGGACGACGGCCGCGGTCAGGACAGCCACGGAGAGGCCGACGGCTTGGAGCGCGCGTGTTCGATTCATGGGATTCTCTGTGACTCAGTAAACATTGATGCTCGCCGCCCACTCGTCGAAGTCTGCCTTGCCTGCCCTTGTACTCAGCCTCGCTCTTTTCAAGGAGGCGGTCCGGTGAACCTGGTAAACGGGTGAATCTGGTTACTCTCACAGAGCGGCTGAGGCTTGTCAATCGGGCGGTCCGAGGCCGAAACAACCGAGGATCTTCCGTGGAGGGCGGGGCGATCGTGGCTCGATCCCCGCCTTGCCTTGAGGCTCGATCCTCAGGGCGAGGTTTTGCGTCCCACCAGGACCTGCGCCTTGACGAAGCCGTCGAAGAAATGGTCCACCGCGGCCGGGTCCCAGGCCCATCTCGAGATGTAGTCGCGAGCCCGATCGGGGATCAGAAACTCCGGCCCCACCCGCTCCAGACTTTGAAAGGCCGCGGTCGCGTCATCGCGCAGCCCCAGTTGTCCGGCCGCCATGGCGATCTGCAGGAAGGAGGGCGCGAAGCCGGGCATGTTGATCCGCTTGGCGGCGAGAAGGGACTTGTCGTACTCACCCCGCACGTAGTGGTAGTTGGAAACCGGGAAGTGATACCAGCCGGGGTGATGAGGATTCGGCTCCATGGCCTCGCGCACGATCTGGGTGCCGCGTTCCCAGTCGCCGGCGGACGCGAGCAGCGAGCCGACCAGGGCCACCGGAGAGGTGTTGAGCGGGTTTAAGGAGACCACACGTTCGGCGGCGAGACGGAGTCCGCTCAAATCGCGCTCGAAGAAGTAGTGGTGAGCGGCCATCTCCTTCCACCCGTTCTGACACGCGGGGTCGATCTCCACCGAACGCTCGGCCGCGCGGCCATGGCGAAGGGTGATGTCCTTCAGGGGGTTGAATCCGACCGAATACTCCTGATGGTAGAGGTCAGCGAGCGACGCCCAGCCATTCGCTTCCCGAGGCTCGCGGGCGAGGGCGCGTTCGAAACCGGTTCGAAGCAGAGCGTGCTCGTCCTCACGATTGTGGGCTTGATGGGCGAAGAAACGCAGCACCAGCTCGGCGACGCAGAGTTCCTCGCAGGGCAGGTCCTTTAGGGTCAGGCCCATGGATCGGGCCAGAACCCCGCTTTGGTCCCCCACCGTGGCCACGACCCGACGCTTGATGTCGTCTTGAAGGGCGAAGACATCGGCGCCCGGGAATTCGCGGTCGTAGGTTTCGGCCCACAAGTGGGCCCCGGTTTCCGAGTCCAACAGATGCACGCCGATGCGGACGGACGAGCCGGCGGTTCGCACATGTCCTTCGACCAGATATCGCGCCCCCAGGACCAGGGAGGCCGCGGCGGGATCTGGGGTCTGTCCTTTGAGCTTCATCGCATCGGGCCGCGAGACCACGCGCAGGTAAGGGAATTGCGCGAAGCCGGCGATGATGTCCTGGGTCAACCCTTCCGCGAGCCCGTCCGCGTCGCTGCCGGCGGTTCGGCACACGAAGGGGAGAACAGCGATTCTCAGGTCGCTCGCCTGGGACAGCGACGGTTCGGCGGAAGGGGTACTCGCCGGCCGGGAAGGGCTCGGAGGCGACTCATAGGCGCGACGCAACGCGTTCAGTTCAACCAGAACCTCGTCCGCGGTTTGGATCCTGTCGTTCAGTTTCTTTTCCAGGCACCTCGCGATGATCTTGGAGAGATCCGTGGGGAGTTCCGGGCGGACATCCTGAGCAGCTCGCGGGCGGTCGCGGACGATCGACGCCATCAGCGCGACTCCCCCCGATCCCTGAAATGGCCGGATCCCGGTGGACATCTCATAGAGCAGAACACCCAGCGAAAACAGGTCTGTTCGGTGATCCAGGACCCGGTTTTCCAACTGTTCGGGCGACATGTAGGGCACGGTTCCTAAAATGACGCCCGCCCGAGTGATCTGTTCCACGGTGTCGTGGACCCGGCCCGGCCCACGCGGCCCGGCCGCTCCCGGGCGGGCGAGCCCGAAGTCGAGCACTTTGACCAGCCCATCGTCACTGACCATGATATTCGCGGGCTTGAGATCGCGGTGGGTGATGTTCTTGCGGTGGGCGGCCCTTAGGGCTTCGGTGAGGGGAATCGCGATGTCGAAGAATTGAGGGAGCGCAAAACCCCCCGCCGGAATCATCCGGTTGAGCGGCTGTCCGGAAATAAGTTCCATGGTCATGAAACGCACGCCGTCCGCCTCCTCGGTGGAGAAGATCGTGACGATGTGGGGATGATTGAGTGCAGCCACCGCCTTGGCCTCGCGGGTGAAACGAGCGAGCGCCTCGGGGTCCTTCGAGTGTGCTTGAGAGAGCACCTTGATGGCGATCTCTCGCCCCAGCCGCGGGTCCCTCGCCCGAAACACTTCACCCATACCGCCAGCGCCGATGGCTTCGACGATTTCGTAAGAGCCGAGCTGGGCGCCGGGAGCCAAAGTCATAGAGCTTGATAGTCTATTCTGTCGCAGGGGAGGGAAGTTCTTTTTGGGGGGGGGCGGCGCCCCCCAAGTCGAGGAACACCGAACCGCACCGCCGCTTGACTACGTCGTCTGGAGCCGGTACGTTCTCCCACCCA
This sequence comes from Vicinamibacteria bacterium, assembly GCA_016650185.1. Lineage (GTDB taxonomy): Bacteria > Acidobacteriota > Vicinamibacteria > Fen-336 > JAGNNV01 > JAGNNV01. The sequence goes on from JAENWE010000075.1 coordinate 13,989, forward strand.
TCATGCTGAACCGCTGAGCCTCCGCTCGACTTGGATCCCGAGGGTTCGTCCTCAGCGAATACGGTAAGCTCCCCCGCATGGGCAGGGCCAAGCATCCCACCTATTCGATCAACCACTCTTCTATCAAAACGAACAAAGGCGAGATTCGCAGCATGAAAAATCCAGTGATCGCGGTCGGCATGATGTGCTTGATGGCAGGTACAGTGGCGGCGTCAGACGGGCACGAGGAGGCCGTTCCTAAAGCCCAGCTGTTCGCCGGCTACTCCCTGGCCCGGGAGAGCGGTACGAACGCGCACGGCTGGGCTTCCTCTCTCAATTTCAACGTGTCGAGGTGGCTGGCCCTCGGAGTCGAGACCAGCGGTCACTACGAGAAGGATCACGGGGCCAGCATCACCAAGAATTCCTACCTGTTCGGCCCGCGCCTCTCGAAACGCGGCGGGAAGATCGTACCTTTTGTGTACGCCCTCGCCGGTATCGAGCGGACCAAGGGCAAGGTCGAGTTTGACGACGTCTCCATTTCCGCGGCCGAAAACGAGACCGCGGTGGCTCTGGGCGGAGGACTCGACATCGAACTGTCCCCTAGGTGGGCCCTCGCTTTCGAAATCGACGATCTGCTGGTGCGCTCCGAGGGATCGACCCACGGCACGTTACGGTTTTCCGCCGGGATCGTTCTCAATATCGGCGAACGGTAAGAGCGCCTTCGCGCCCGCCCGGCCTTACATCGCGGGCAGCAACCGGTCCAAGGTCAAGACCGGAATGATCCGACCCTGGACGTAGGCCATGTGGGAGATCGGAAGCAAGGCCGTCTCCTCGACGCTCTCGTAGTGTTCGATGGAGACGTCTTCGATGCTCAGGATCTGATCCACGAGGATGCCCGTTTGGCCCCCCTCGATCGTGGTCAACACGCACGGAGGCTGGTCGCGCTCCCGGTTTCGAGCGGACGATGAAGTCATCTGGCGGCGTAGATCGATGACCGGCGCGACACCGTCGCCAACGTCCGCCATCGCATCAAACCCTCGCCCGTCTTCGGACAGCGGGAGCAGTTGGACGGAGGCCAAAAGTCGCGTGATGCGCTCAAGAGGGATCGCGCACAACTCCGTACCCACCCGCAGGGTGAGAATTCTCTGGGAGGCGACCGCGGTTGGGCCCGATTCCTGGGCCTGGGCCTCCACCTGCGGAATCAGAGCGCTGAGATCGCGGTCCACCTGGTCGAGGAGCTTCGACGGGACGATGATCCCGATGATCGACTCCTGCCGCGAGATCAGATAGCTCTCCACTCCCGCCATCGCTTCGGTCATCGGGTGAATCGACTCGAGGGGAAAGCGGTCAATGGCGACCGCGCGATCCGTGAGCAGAGCGACCACCTGTCCCTGCGCGCCGTGCCGCACGATCACGGCCACCGCCTGCCGCCCCGGATCCTGACGTCCCAGGAGGAGGGCGGTCGACACCGCGACCAAGGGCGTGCCTCGCAGATCGATGAGACCGGCGACCCACGGGGGCGACAGCGGCATCAACCGGAATTCGCCCACCGCCACCATCTCGATCACATCCTCCGTCCGAAGCGCATAGGGCTCCCCGGCGACCTCGACGAGGATGAAGGGCAGTTGTCCAACTCCCGGGTCCTGGTCGGTGACCATCGCGGTGGAAACGGAGGCCACCATGGCCCCAGCCTCGGTCTCGCCGCCGACCTCGAGGGCGTCGCGGTTGACGAGATGCTCCAGATCGAGGACGGAGTAGGGCTGGTCCTGGTAGGTGAAATGACCCGCGAAGAGGGGAGCGA
>JAENWE010000076.1 GCA_016650185.1 Vicinamibacteria bacterium
ACCTTGAAATACTCCAGGGTATTACTGCGGTTCGGCGCCTTGATCTGGCGAAAAATCTCTCGCTTTCGTTCGCGGTGGACTTTCACCAAGGGCTGCTAGCCCATTCGCAGTGCGGGCCGACTTTCACCACGGACCGCCCGGCCGCTATTTTTCGACCACGCAGATCAGACCTTCGCCCGAGGCCTGACTCTCCACCGGACCGCTGCGGCCCGAGACCCGCCAGCGGAATGTCCCCAGCCAGTTGAGGCGCAGATCGAACTGTCCGGCGTCGATGTCGAGGGAAATCACCGGGATATCGCTGTCGATGGAAAGGACCTCGAGATGGTAGGCCGACTCGAGCCCGGTCCAGGTCAGGTGGACCGGCTGTCCCGGAAGGACGTATTGAGGGTCCGCGGCGGGCGAGAGCACGCTGGGCGGGGCGCTCATCAGCATGGCTTCGGTGGGGGCGGCGCCCTTGCGCACCAGGGTTCCCTTGTTCAGCCCGAGCCGCACGGTTGTTCCATTGCCCTCCACGTCCGCCCCCCCGGCATAGGAGCCGACGAAGGTCGCGCCCGGCTCGCGCCGAACCAGCGTGCGCCCGGAACCGCTGATCGCCGCTTCCTCGGTCACCACGCGCAGCAAGCTCTGTTCCGGGTCGATGTCGAGGCGACCTTTTTCGAGTTGCAGGGTCAGCACTCGGTTCTTCTGGACGGAGATCTCGGACTCATCGCCCATGGCGATGGCCGTCCAGGGGAACTCAAGCCGAGCGGTGCCGCCCCGGAGCGTTCGCACCCGATCGCCGATCGAGAGCGCATCGCCTTCGGCTACCCGGATCCAGCCCCCTCCCGAGCGCTGGATCTCGACGCCCCCTTCCAGGAAGCCCAGGCGGGCAACCTCCAGGGGTGCTTGAGCCTGGGCCTGGGCCTGTGCGGTCAGCGGGCGCAAAGCGCCGCCTCCGAGCAAGGCAAGGGCGGTGGCGGGAATCGCCGCGAAGCCCATCAGGCGGCGCCGGGTCAATGTGTGTTCGAGGGCCATGGGTGTCCAGGTTAAGGGCGAGTCACGGGCCGGCGCCAATAGGTCTTGATCGTGAACTTCTGCGCAGCCGAGACAAAACTGTCGAGGCCGCTCGAACTCACGGCGCTCACCCGCCAGTACAACTCGCCGATGGGTAGGACCCGCGGCGTCCAGCGAGTCAGCCGGATCCCGACCGCGCGATCCACGAGTTGCCCGCAGGCGGCGTCGCGGCAGACTTCCACGGTGTAGCTCACCGCACCGGGCGTTGGCTCCCAGTCGAAGGTGGGGTTAGAGAAGTCGAAGGACTCGCTGGCGTTGGGGCTCAGAGTTTCCGGCGCCTGCATCAGTTTTTCGGGCCCGCTGGTCCGGCCATCGGCCGAGACGGCAATCCCCATCCCCTGGGGCACGGCCATGGTGCGTCCCGCCGTGGTCACCTCGCTATCGCCGTCGTAGACCATGATCCGGCTGCCGCCGTCGGCCGTTCGTCTCGCTCTCGACGCGCCCTGCCCTGCGCTGCCCGGTTTCGTGGTTCCCCTGGTCTCTCCGATGTGGAACTCGATGCCGTTCTCGACTCCGTTGGGGCCCTGTTTCACATCGAGGTCCGCCTGTCCCGCCCGGATCTCGATGGCCTTTCGGCTGACATTTTCCGGGGAGGGGGTTGCTTCGCGAAGAAAGACCACCGACTCCTCGGACACGATCATTCGAGACTCGTTGTCGAACTTCAACTCCGATGAGGACTTTTCGAACGTGCGCACACCGTCGCGCTCCTGAAGCACGCCGCCCACCGAAGCCTTGGTCCAGGGTCGTGGGAAGGGCATCTGCTCCACCTGGCGGAAGACCTGCTGAATGGTGGCGCGCTTGGCCGTCACGATTTGCGCGGGCACGATCTTGATCTTTGAGCCGGGCGTGATGAAGTGCGGGTTGGTGATGCTCGGATTCGCGGCCAGCAGTTCGTTCCACCTCGCCGAAGCGCCCAAAAACTTCGTGGCGATGGATTCGAGAGTGTCCCCGACCTGGACCGTGTACTCGCCGGAGGCGGGGATGGGGAGGGTCTGTCCGCCGGCCGGGGCGGGGATCAAGAGGCAGTGACCTAAGAAAACGAGGAACAACAGTCTCTTCACGGTATCGCAGATGAAGGGCAAGAAGTAGATTCTGGGCGGCCTGTCACTGGCCGGCCCGTAATGAAAAATGAAAATGGGAGGGGAACACCCAATCTTATCCGAGCTTCGTGGGAGCCGAAATCGCCGCCGTGGGCACTTCGGCCTGGGCCGCCGCTGCTCTGCCGGCCAGGATCTCGGGGGCGACCCATTTCCAGTCGTTTCGGGCGGCGATCCCCTCGAGGCTTTCCGCGAGTTCCCGAGCCGAGGTCGGCCTCCGACGGCTGGGTTCTTTTTGCAGGAGCCCGAGGATGAGGTCGTCGACCGCGGGCGGAATGGATTTGTTGTGTTCACGCACCGAAATCGCGGCCTGGGTCGCCGTCTTCAGGAGGGTCTCCTGGGCGTTCTTTCCCGCATGGGGCGGGGTTCCGGTGAGCGTTTCGTAGAAGACCGCGCCTACACCGAAAAGATCCGCGGTCGGTGTGAAGGCGGCCGAGATGAGGGCCTCCGGTGGGAGATACCCGGGGGTGCCGAAGGTTCCGGAAGTGCCGCTGATGTTCCGAATCGCCGAGCGCGCGATACCGAAGTCCGTGACTTTGATGGCGCCATCCTTGCCGAGAAGAATGTTCGCGGGCTTGATGTCGCAATGGATAACCCCGGCGGAATGCGCGGCCTCGAGCGCTCGGGCGATCTGGGCGATCAGAGGCACCGCCAGTTCCACCCGCATCAGGCCGGCTTCGGCCAAGAGACTCTCGAGGCTCAACCCGTCCACGAATTCCATGGCCAGGAACGCGGCCTCGTCGGCGTCTTCCACGTCGTAGATGGCCACAATGTTGGGGTGATTGAACTTCGCGACCGTCACCGCCTCCCTGAGCAGAATCTGCCTTTGTTCGATGGCGTCCACGGTGGCCCGGTTCTCGCCGCCCATGTGGATGGTCTTGATGGCCACCGGGCGCTCGAGCTTCGGGTCCCATCCCCGGAAAACCGAGCCCATGCCGCCCGTACCCAGGATGTCGAGGACCAGGTACCGCGACAGGAAGATCTTCCCGATGGCCTCGCGGTCGAGGGTCTGGCGCCGCATGGTGATGAACGCTTCCTTCAGCAGGGCGATCTCGTTCCCGCCCGCGGATTGTGCATGTCCGCGGCGCTTGGCCACCTTCCACTGCGATTTCGCGATTTCGTCAATGGGCCGGATGACCGCGAAATATCCCAAGGTGGAGAAAAGGCCGGTGAGGGCCACGGCCCCGAGAAGGGCCAGGAGTCCCTTGCGTCGCATTTCGGAGGCCACGGCCTCGGCTCTGGTGGCCGGCTGGATGGAGGCCACGAACCAGGGGGCCGCCTGCACCGGGCTGTGGGCCCCGGCGAGCACCGGGTCGGTATCATCGTATCGACTGGCGCCCGAGGTGGCCCGCGCCGCCCCCGCTTTGAGGAGGGCCTTGGGAAAGCGCGCGGTGTCTTCGGACACATTCAACGAGGCGATCAGGAGCTCGTCGGCGTCGAACAATCCGATGATGGCGTCGCGCCCAATTTCCTCGCTCTTCAGGATTTCGGCAAGCCCCGACCCATCGACCATGATCCGTAACTCGCCCTTGCCCTCGTCGAGAGAGGTGGCGACGCGAATCCAGATCCGGTCTCCGGGAATCACCGAGACCGGCGCGGCGGTGGGCCCAAGCAGCGCGGGCCTTACCACCTCGCTGAAGTCCCGCAGAATGGCTGAGCCGACCTCGACCCCCGTGGCGTTCACCACCACCGCTCCCTTGATCGCGGGATCAGCCTGAAGCAGTCCGGCGATGATCTCGCCCACTTCATTGCGCGTGGCTTGCAGAAGGAAAGGGTTCGACGAAAGAGTTTGCGCGGAGATCCGCAACGAGCGGATCCAGGCGTCCACTCGCGCGGCGGTGGTGCGAGCCGCGACCGAATGCGTGGTGAGGATCTGCTCCGTCACCGAGTCCCGGGTCAGCTGGACCAGCCAGGGGACGATGATCAGCGGAATCAGACCGACCGCGCCGAGAACGAGGACGAATCGCCCGAGGAGCCCGGTCCGGAGGAGTCGGGCGAACTTCGCCAGTTTCCTTGGAAGCGGTATGGATCGGTTGGAGGTTGGGCGCACGCCGCTAGCGAGATTTCACCCGGCAGGCCAAGACCGTCGCGGCGGGATCGATCGCCTCCTTGCCTTCGAGGATGGAGATGATCTTTCCCGTCTCATCGATCACAAACGTGGTTCGATTTGCCCAAAGCAGGCCCTTGACCCCGTAGGCTTTGGCCGCCTTACCGCCTTGGTCGGAAAGCAGGGGGAAGGGAAGCTTCAAGCTCTCCGCGAATTTCGTCTGGGCATCGAGGCTGTCCAACGAAACGCCCAGGACCTGGGCGTTGGAGTCGTCGAACTGCGCTTTGTGATCTCGCAGTCCCGACATTTCCTTGGTTCAGCCGCCGGTGAAAGCCTTCGGATAGAAGGCCAGCACGACCTTCTGTTTGCCCAGAAAGTCCGAAAGCTGGATGGTTTTTCCGGTCGATGCGGGTAGTGAAAAGGCCGGAGCCTGGTCACCCACCTTGAGCTTGGGCGCATCTCCTTCGGCCGGGAGAAGGAGGGCGAGCGCCAGCATGGCCATCATCTCAGGGACGCTACCACGGATGTTCGGGGTAACCCCCGGGGGGCTGGGCCTGAGGAGAACCCTTGACACGGGCGAGGCGAACCGCCTAAAAAGTCACTCGTCCATGGTGCACCGATGAGCGAGAATCAGCGATCCCGATCCGAGGAGTTGCACGAGCTATTGAGCGACCTCGGCCGC
>JAENWE010000077.1 GCA_016650185.1 Vicinamibacteria bacterium
CTCATGACAATCGGCGAGGACATGGCGGTGGTTGTGGGGGGAGACCGTCTTGGCGGTCTGGTTCGTCTTGATCCTCTGGCCGTCGACCACCACCGGGATCTCGATCCGCTCGGCGGCCATCGACTTCAGTCTGGCCTTGAGTTCGGCCCGCTCGGGGCTTCCGGGCGCGTAGGTCTTGACCGATTCGTTTCGGGGCACTGGGACACGGCGAATTGCGGTGACGCTCATGGTCTGACGGCTCCTTACCCCATGGCGCGGCGGGCGCCTTGGGAATATTGCAGAAATTGCTGGTGGGGTTCAACGAAACCGACCTTGGCCGGGTCTAAACTGGACAGATAGGGGCGAATGCTGTGAGATCAGACGCTTGACCGATCTCCAGACTGGCCTCATTATCTCCCACGAGTCCACCGATCGGCGAGGGTGGGGATGTGGTCTGGTCGCTTGGGTTCAAATCGGAGGTCGTATGGCTTTATCTGGCTCGGCACTCGCGCGAAAAACGGCCCTTCACGCCCTGAATCGATTGGGCTTTGGCCCGAGGCCGGGCGACGTGGACGCCGTCCTCGACCGGGGCATTGAGAGCTATATCAACGATCAGCTCGAGGCTCGGCCGGATGCCGCCCTCGAAACGCGCCTTGCTCCCCTTGGCAACACGCTGCGCCTCTCCACCACGCAGGTGCTCGTGACCTACGCGGATTCGGGAAACCAGATCGCCTCCATCCAGAACTATCTGGACAATTTCCAGACCGCCAAGCTGACCCGCTCGGTTCACTCCCAGAATCAGCTCGAGGAGATGCTGGCCGACTTCTGGTTCAACCACTTCAACGTCAACATCAACGACAACTTCGTTCGCTACTCGATTCAGTCCTACGAGCGGGACGCCATCCGCCCGAACGTCCTCGGAAAGTTCGAGACCCTGCTCCGAGCCACGGCGGAGCATCCGGCCATGCTCTACTACCTCGACAACTATCTCTCCCAGGCCGCCCGAACGGTGAATGGCCGCCTGATCCAGGGTCTGAACGAGAACTACGGCCGTGAGCTGCTCGAGTTGCACACCGTCGGCGTGGATGCAGGCTATACGCAGGCCGATGTGTATGAGGCGGCCCGAGCCTTCACCGGCTGGGGTATCGACAATCTTGCGCGGGGCGGCAATTTCGTCTATCGCAGCGCCAACCATGACACGGGTTCGAAGAGCGCCTTCGGGCTTGCCCTCGCGGCCGGAGGGCAGCAGGACGACGGCCAGCGGCTGATCCGCTATCTGGCCACCCATCCAGCGACCGCTCGCTTCATTTCCACCAAGCTGGCCAGGCGGTTCGTGGCCGACGATCCCCCGCAGAGCCTGGTTGATCGGATGACCGAGACTTGGCTCGCGAGTGAAGGCGACATCAAGGCGGTCATGAAGACCATGATCGGCTCTTCGGAGTTCTGGGCCGAGGCCTTCAGTTCATCGGGAAAGCCGAAGACCCCGTTCGAGTTCACCATCAGCACCATCCGCGCGATCGGGGGCGACATCGCCGGGTCCCCGCGCGCGGTCGTCGCCTATCTGTCTCAGATGGGCCAGCCGTTGTATCAGTGCATTCCGCCCACCGGCTATTCGGACAGCGGCCGCGAGTGGCTGAACCGTCATCGCAGATCTATCGCATGAACTTCGCATTCGACCTCGCGCAGGGGATCGTTCCTGGGGTTTCGGTCAACGTGAGGAACTTCGCTGCGGGCGCTGACCTCACCAGCCCCTCCTCAGTGGCAAAGTCGGCCAACACCTCGGTGTACGGGGGCACTATCAGCAGCGGTACCCTCGATGCCGTCTCCCGGGTCGACACCCGGATCACCAATCCATCGACGGCGGCGCGCGTTTCGGCGCTTCTACTCGCTGGCCCTGAATGCCAGGTCCGGTAGGAGAAATCATGAACACCCCATTTGATGCCTCCCGCCGTATCTTCCTTCGGGGCGCTTCCGCTGCGGCCGTGGGCATTGGCCTCGGCCCTTCGTCCCTCATAGCCCGAACCGCCAAAGCGGCGGGCGCCGGCCCCAAGGTCTTCGTTCAGATCTTCATCCGTGGGGGTGTCGACACCCTCAACATGGTCGTGCCCTACGGCGATCCAACGTACTACGACATTCGCGGAGCCATCGCGGTGCCGCGTCCCGGGCAGACCGGCGGCGCCTTGCGACTCACGGACATGTTCGGTCTCAATCCATCGCTGTCGGCTCTTATGCCTCTTTGGAATGATGGAAGACTCGCGATCGTGGATGCGGTGGGCAACGTCGATCTCTCCCGC
>JAENWE010000078.1 GCA_016650185.1 Vicinamibacteria bacterium
GCCATGACCTCAAAAGCCCTGCGCGAGACTTTCGATTTGTGTATCTCCTGCAAGGCCTGCCGGCGAGAGTGCCCGACCGGCGTCGACGTGGCGCGGATGAAGATCGAAGTCCTCCATCATCAGATCCAGCGCCACGGTCTCTCGGTCAAGGATCGACTGATCGGATATTTACCCCGTTACGCACCGATCCTGTCCCGCCTCGGCGGTCTGGCGAATCTCGCTCCGAAACTCCCCGGGGTCCGCCTGCTCGCAGACCGGCTCATCGGATTGAGTGCTCGGCGATCGCTGCCGGAGTTTCGTCCCCGTTTCGAGCCGCCGGCGCCGCCGACCGCTCCCGGCGAGGCCGACGTGATCCTCTTCGTCGACACCTTCAGCACCTACTTCGAACCGGCCATCGCTCGCAGCGCCCAGCGCGTGCTGGAGGCGAGCGGCAAGCGCGTCGGGTTCCTTGACCCGCCAGGACGCCCGCCGTGCTGCGGGAGGACGTTCCTGTCCGTCGGGCTGGTCGACGAAGCTCGGGCCGAGGCGCGACGCTTCCTGGACGCCTACCGCCCATGGCTCGAACGCGATGTCCCGCTCGTCGGCATCGAGCCCTCGTGCCTGCTCACCCTGCGCGACGAGTGGCCGGCCCTGCTTCCTGGCGCCGAGACGAGACGAGTCGCCAGGCTGGCCCGCATGTTCGAGGAGCAGATCGCCTCGAATCCAGGGGCGCTCCGGGAGACCCTCCGCCCCAAGACGGGGGCGAAGGCCTGGCTCCACGGGCATTGCCACCAGAAGGCCTTCGGCGCCATGGACGCGGTTCGGGAGACCCTCGCGCTGCTTCCCGGCCTCGCCGTCCATACGATCGAGTCCGGCTGCTGCGGGATGGCGGGTGCTTTTGGATTCGACCGCCGCCATTTCGACACTTCGATGCAGCTCGCGGAGATGGATCTGCTCCCCGTGGTCCGTGCGGCCGGCCCGGAAGACCGGATAGTCGCGAGCGGCACCAGCTGCCGCCATCAAATCGCCGATGGCGCGAAGCGCCACGCCGTTCATGTCGCCGAACTGCTCGCCGAGGCGCTTCCGCCCGAGCCGTCCTGACCCACAAACGCGAGCGGCAATGAGAACGTACTTCCGCGGCAGGGCCTCGGGCTCAACGCTCCCCGACCCAGTATCCGTTCCGGGTGTGGACATCACCCTTCTGGCCGACCAGCCGCAGTTCGATCCGATGCCAGCCCGGGCGCTTCACGTTCTGCGGCTCGTAGCGAAGCACGTACCGGTAGCCCATCGTCTCCGCGATAGCCGCAAAGGCCGTTTTGAGGCGCGCCGGAGACTCCGCCTCCCAGTATCGCCCCCCGGTAGTCGCCGCGATCTGCCGCAGTGCCCAGGTATGTTCGAACTCAAGGGAAAGGGTCCCTGCGGATGGCAGCATCCGGCCCCCGAGGTCCAGACTCGGTACGGCAAAGCCGTCGTCGTCGCGCCGAAGACCGACCACGTGAATCAGGGCATTGGATCTCTCCGCCACCTGTCTCAACTGCCCCCAGTCCAGAAAGCTCATGTTGTCTTCGCCGTCGGTGAAGAGCACAACCAGGGTTCGCGACTGGGTCTTGGGAAGGGTCAACGCTGCGTACAGGGCGTCAATCACCGAGGTGGCCCCGGCCGGCTGCAACTGGTCGATTTCCCGGCGGATCGCGGCCTTGTCCGTGGTCGGCCGCGCCAGCCATTGGATTTCGCCCGAGAATGCGAAAACGGCCACCTCGTCCTGCGGCCGCAAACTCTCCAGGAAGGCCCGACTTGCGGTGCGCAGGGCCAGAAGCTTCTCGCCCACCAGAGAGTTGCTCGTATCGAACGCGAGCACGGCCAGAAGGGGCAGGCTCTCGGCCGAGACCAGTTCGAAGCTCTGAACGACTCCGTTGTCTTTGAGCTCGAAGGCCGATGCGCTGAGACCGACCACGGGGTCGCCGCGATTCGACACCGAAGCGTCGACGTAGACGTTGTCGACCCCGGCCCGAAAGACTTCAAGCGCCCGTTCCTGAGCCTGGGCCTGACCGGCGACCGCGCCACCAAGAACGGCGAGGGAAAAGGTTGCGGCCAAGATCACGGCGCCACAGATCGACGAAGCTCGGCGAGCGTTGCCCGCCCTTCTGCGGAATGGGTCATGGGATAACGATTGTAGGGGTCGACCGCGGTGCGGAGACGGAACTGATCGAGCGCGAAGCCGAGCAGCTCACTCGCGCCTTCGGGATCTCCGCGCAGCAGCAGCACGTGAGATACCGCGACCGCGGCCGGTTGCGAGAGGGGGAGTATTTCGAGAGCCGCCCGGTATTCAGCCTCCGCCGCGGCCAATTCGCCCGCGTCCTCGTGGATTCGTCCCAGAAACAGATGGGCGAGGTACTGAAGCGCCGCGTCGCCGCTTTTCGAAAGTACCGCCTCCAAGGAGGCGCGCGCCGGCGCGGGCTGACGGAGACGCCAGAGCACGCGGCCAAGGCGGAGCCGAGCCTCGTGCTGCTCGGGGTCCGCGGCCAGGGTCCCCTCGAAGGAGCGCCGAACCCTCTGCCACAAACCCTTGATCTTCTCCGTCTGAGCTTCGAATTGCCGGACGGCCCGCGGGGGCATGACAGGTGTCCGAGGCGCCGGAACGACGGTAAGAAACGCGGTGGTCTCCGTCACGATGCCCGCGGTCAGCAGCAAAGTCCCGTCTCGGGGGAGCCGCTTGAGCCCCGCCCGAGCCCATAGTTCCGCGTGAGCCAGGCAGTGAGACCAGTGAGCGTGGCGCGCCATCCCGACATAGAAGCGGCTGAGGAACGTCTTGGCCTCGCGGTCGACCATGAGCAACATCTCGGCCAGGCGTTCGATGACTGGCGCGTCCGTGCCCGTTCCGCAGCGGGCCTGCTGCTCGCTCACCGGCGGTCCGAATTGCTCCAGGATCTCCCGGTCCGCATGGAGCAGCATGGCGGCCCGAAGGGAGAATTTCTGGAACACGATCCGGTCCTCGCACTCTCGGCATCGCCTCACCGCCACCGCTGCAGCCTGCAGGTTGTCGAGATCACAACGCAGCCGGTCCCGATCCCAGCCGTCCAGGGCAAGGACCGCGGCGGTGTGCCCGCCCGAGGCGTACCCTGTCACCAGACTCAGATACTCAGCGGACGGGGGCACTCTCGCCGGAGGGCACGGCGCGGCAGAGGCCATCGGTTGAAGCGGAGAGGCCGCGACCACGAAAGCGGCGGCAGCGGCGATGACAAGGGAGCGCACTATCGGGATCCGTGATCGACCACGTTCGAATGCTATCGCACCGCATTGACGCGGGACCGGGGGCACTTGACCAGCTCCTTCAAGGGAGGGCGCCTGGAGTTTGAGGCCAGCAGCCCGTGGCGAAAGCGGATCTTTTCCGCCATCTCTGCGTTTCCAAACCTTGAAATACTCCAGGGTATTACTGCGGTTCGGCGCCTTGATCTGGCGAAAAATCTCTCGCTTTCGTTCGCGGTGGACTTTCACCACGGGCCGCTAGTTCCAGGCCCGCTTCGCGGATTCGTCCGCCCCAGAACCCTGTTCGTCGGCGAGGGCTAGAATCCACGACCAATGAACGACGACGCCCCCAAGAGCTCCCTGGAACTTGCCATGGAGCGCCTGCGCAGGAAAGATGCCGAGAGCGGCGAGAGCGTGCGCGAACTGTCCCCCGAACAAAAGGCCGAGATCGCGGAGATCCGAAGCGTCTACGAGGCCAAACTCGCCGAGGCGGACATCATGAAGCGGCCCAAGCTCCCCCCCGGACTTCCCGAGGAACTTCGCGAGCAAGTCGATCTTCTGAACGAACAGTTCCTCCGAGAGCGCGACATCCTCTCCGCTGAGCGGGACGCGAAGATTGAAGCCATCCGGAACCGCGCCCCCGCGAAGTAACCGGCGGTCGGCGCGATGAAGCGGCTCGGGCGATTTCTCTCTTCGGCTGCCTTGAGCCTGGCCTCAATTTCGGCGGCCCTGCTCGTCGGGGAAGCGGTGGCCCGACTGGCCGGAGTGAGCGTGGGAACTGTGCAGATCAACCGTGGCGTGGTGCGCACCAGCCCAAGCCCGAAGCTCGGCTTCGAACTGCGTCCCAACTCCTCTGTGGCTGCCGAAGTGGACTACCGAATCAATGGGGAGGGCTTTCGTGGTCCGGCCCTGACCGAGAAGAAGGAAGGGGTCCGGCGGATCGCGGTTTTCGGGGACTCGATCGTCTTCGGATACTGGGTGGCGGAGCGCGATGCCTTTCCGGCTCAGCTCGGCGTCCTGCTTGGACCGAGGGTGGAAACCCTGAACCTTGGCGTGCCCGGCTACAACCTCGATCAGGAAGTGGAAAACCTCCGCCTGCGGGTCGACTCGCTTCGGCCCGATGTGGTGGTGTTCGGCTTCTGCCTGAATGATCTCGACGGTCTCTTGAGCTTCGAGTATGGACTCACCCAGAAGAGGCGCGAGGCCCGCAGCGGGCCGCGGCGAGTTCTGGAGTCTCTCCTCTCCTTTTCCAGGTTCGCGGCCTGGATCGAATACCGGCTGACCGAGCGCGATGCGCGGACCCGATTCGCCGAGGCGCGGAACCCATTCGGCGGAGAGCTGTACGAGGCGACTCCTGCGGCTCTCGATTCCCATCTCGATGCCAGTTTCGGCGCCCTGGCGGCCACGGTTACGCCTCGCGGGATCAAGGCGCTGATCGCCATCTTTCCGATCTTGGGCAACAAGTTCGAGAATTATCCGTACCAGGATCTTCACACGCGGGTGGGGAAGGCGGCGGCGCGCGCCGGCCTTCTCTCGGTGGATCTCCTGCCCTGCTTCGCGCCCTATGGCTTCAGAGATGTCCGTGTGGATGTTGTGCATCCCAATCCACTCGGCCACCGCATCGCCGCACATGCGGCGGCACTTGGATTGTTCGATGAACTCTTTCCCGGCGAAAAGAAGCCGGCCGCCCTGGAACGATCGTGTTCGACCTATCGGGCGGAGGAGTTCGCGACGGTGAACGGCTACTAGGCTTTCATGACGATCAAGGTCATGTCGTCGTGCTGCTGGGCGCCGGAGGCGAAGGCGTCGGCGTTCTCCATCATCTTGAGGACGAGATCCGAGGAGGCGAGGCCGCGATTCTGCCGCAGCGCCGCGATCATCAGCTCTTCGCTCCATTCTTCCCCTTGCGGGTTCATGCACTCGGAGATGCCGTCGGTGTAGCCGAGCAGCAGGTCTCCTCGACGAATGTCCACCGAGCCCTCGGTGAAGCTCGCTACTTCCATGAGGCCGACCACCGGCCCGCCCACCTCCAGCCTCTCGACCCGCCCGTCGCGCCGCAACAGAAGCGGGGCATTGTGTCCGGCGTTCACGTAGCAGAGAAGGCCATTGCGGTACTCGCCGTAAAAGAATGTCGCGTAGCGATTGCTCGGCGACGACTCGAAGATCAGCTTGTTGATGTTGACCATCAGGCGAGCGAGATCACGGCTCCCGGCCAGGGCCTGCCCTCGCAGCGCCGCCTGAAGCCCGGCCATCAGCAAGGCCGCGGGAATGCCCTTGCCCGCGATATCGCCGATGGCGAGACCGATCGCACGCTCGCCCTCCAGGGGAAGGAAGTCGTAGTAGTCCCCGCCGATCCCCGCGGCCGGCCGGCAGTGTCCGGCCAGGTCGAGACCGGCGATGGCCGGGGGCCTCTGGGGAAGCAGGGTGAACTGGACTTCGCGCGCGATCTCGATCTCCCGCGTCATCCGCTCGCGCTTCGCGACCTCGGTCGCCACCTGTTCGACCAGCCGTGTGTTGTCGAGGGCGAGCGCCGTCTGATGAGCCACGGACTGCAGGAGTTGAAGGTCGGAGGGAGAGTAGGCGGCCTCGGATGACTTGGGGCCCAGGCTCAAGAATCCCTCGACCGACGCCTTGGTGCGAAGCGGTATCAGGACCTCGGACTGGAGGTCACGCAGTTTTGCCGCATCCAATTCGGGGATGTTCTCTCGGCGGACCCACGAACGGTCGTCGTCGAGGTAGACGGTCTGCGGCTTCTGCAGCGCCTCCACACAACAGGTCAGGACGCCGGCCGCTCCGAACTCCAGAGTCAGGGCATCGCCTCCATACCCGGTGGCGAAGGCGGGCAGGAAGCCCGATTCACCCCGGACAAAGGCTGCGACTTTTGGGACATGCAGGGCCTCCCCGATTGTCCGCGACACCGTTTCCAGAAGATCCTGGCGGTCGGCGATCGAGCGCACGTGCTCACCCAACTCAGCGAGGATCCTTTCGGCATCGACGGCCTCCCGGAAGAAACGTTTGTCGATCCACGCGCGGAACCGATTTGCTCCACGCTGAAAGAAGACCAGGAAGATCAGGGCCAGCCCCATCCACCGGAGGCGGTCCACCTGGCGCTTCTGGGGGTCGGAGAAGATTTCGAGGAGGCCGAACGCGACCACAAAGCCCATCACAATCTGGATGAACCGCACCGCGCGTTGCGCCAGAGCGTACTGAAGGCCCTGGCGGACGACCATACCTACGCCCATCGCTTTGTGCACGATGACGACGTAGGCGAGGGTCAGCGGCAACAACATCATCATCAGGATGGCGATCAGGTTGACGATGTCGGGGACGCCGCTACCGTACGATCGTCCGGTCAGGAGCGCCAGGGTCGCGAGCACGCCGGCCGGGGCCATGCCCACCGCGGCGCCGGTCAGCAGGATCTTCAACCGTCTCGATGAGTCCCCGTTCTTCGTCGTTCCCACCTTGAAGCCGAGAGTCCAGAAGAAGATCGAAACCGACGAGTAGACGAGGATCAGAGCCACCCGGCCGATCCGCAGACCCGCGATCTTGAAGGGCAAGCCCCACGTGAAGTCCGCGACCGCCAGGTTGATGCCTGAGTTGATCACGGCCACGCCGAGAAGAGGGATGAACAGAAGCCACTTCAACCAGGGCTTTCTCTGATCGATTGCCGGTGGTTCTGGAAAATTGATGGCAAAAGCGACCATGGAGAGGGACCAGCAGGAACTCAGGAAGGCCAGCCACAGGACGGCCAGCGTGCCGAGGACTGGACCGAGACGCTCGAATCCGGCGCCCGAGCTGCCAAGGTTCGAGAACGTCTGCATCATGAAGAGCAGGAGCCATGCCGAGCGGTCGTCGGGCTTGAACCAGGCGACGGTGAATCCAACCCCGAGGAAGAAAATGGGCAGCACGAGGTCCATCACGACCACGGACGAGACGTCGCCAAGCGAAGGAGGACTGACGGGAGCGGGCGGCAGAGGAAGGTCGAGGGCAAGGCGGCCCGTAGGTCGCGCCACCACCACGCTCAGGATTCCTGTCCTCGCCGCTTCGACCCGCGCCAGGCCGACGTCCGCGTAGCCCCGGAGCGGTCGATCACCGACGCTCACGATCTCGTCGTCGACCCTGAGTCCGGACGAGGAGTCGATCACTGAGGCCACCACCGGACTCAGGGGCTTCAGAGTAAAGGGAGCCTTCGGGTACGCGCTCGGAGCGATCAGGCCGCCGATCGACAGCGAGGCCCTCGTCAGGTGATAGGCGAAGGAGACGAACAGCAGGACCAGCAGCACGGCATGTGTCGCATCTCGCTTCATATTCAGCCGTTTTACCTGCTCTTTTGGCTGGACGCTACTGACGGAAGTCATCTGCGCGTTCTGAAAGAGAGCAAGGGGCTCTTTTTTGGGGGACGCTAAGGGAACTCTTGACAATCCTTCGACGTTTCTATAATAATAGAACAATGGAAATAGGAGAAGCAGCGCAGCGCCTTGGCGCGCTGGCCCACGAAACCCGGCTTTCGGTGTTCCGTCTGCTGGTGCGCCGAGGGACGTTGGGTCTGGCCGCGGGCGAGATCGCCACCCGCTTGGAGATTGCGCCGCCGAACGCCTCGTTCCATCTGGCCGAGCTTTCGCGGGTGGGCCTTGTTACCGCGAGGCGGCAGGGCCGCAGCGTGATCTATGCCATCGATTTCGAATCCATCGGCAGTCTTGTGAATTATCTCCGCGAAAACTGCTGCGCCGAGGAAGAAGCAGCCGTCGTGCCGTTGGACTCAATTACCAGGAGAAAGAAAAATGGAAACGCTTGATCGTCAGAACAAAGAGGCGGTGGTCGGAAGTGTGAGGGGGAAATACGCCACCATCGCGCTCGAAGGCGGATCGTGCTGCGGCATTTCCGGCTGCGGGCCGGGCTCCGAGGAGGCCGTGACTCTGGAGGTGGGCTATTCGAAGACGCAGTTGAGCGCGGTGCCGGAGGGCGCAAATCTTGGCCTCGGCTGCGGCGCGCCTATCGACCATTTGGCCCTTCAGGCGGGCGAGACCGTGGTGGATCTCGGGTCCGGCGCGGGCATCGATGTATTTCTGGCCGCCGACAGCGTAGGTCCGACCGGCAGGGTCATCGGAGTCGACATGACCCCCGAAATGCTGGGACGGGCCAGAAGGAACGCGGACAAGGCTGGGGTCACGAACGCGGAGTTCCGCGAGGGGCGGCTTGAGGACTTGCCAGTCGAAACCGGTACGGTGGACGCGGTCACCAGCAACTGCGTGATCAATCTGGTGCCCGACAAGGCGGTGGTGTTCAAGGAGATCGCGCGCATTCTGAAGCCCGGGGGGCGTCTCGTGATTTCCGACATCGTCCTCGACAAGGCCCTTCCGCCGGAGATCGAGAAGGATGTCTACGCCTACGTCGGGTGCATCTCCGGCGCGGCCATGCGCGA
>JAENWE010000079.1 GCA_016650185.1 Vicinamibacteria bacterium
CACATCTGCTACTGCCACACCCCCATGCGCTACGTCTGGGATCGATTCGACGACTACTTCGGGCCCGCCCGCATGGGCCGCCTCGGGAGCGCGGGAGCGCGGGTTATGGCCGACGGCCTCAGAGCCTGGGACGTGGCCACGGCACATCGCGTTCATCGTTACGTCGCCAATTCGGAAACCGTGGCCGGCCGCATTCGGCATTTCTACGGACGAGACGCAACCGTCATCGAACCACCGGTGGATACGGACTTCTTCACCCCGGGAGACGACGATCAGACGTCGCCCGACTACGACCTGGTGGTGTCCGCCCTCGTGCCCTACAAACGGATCGACCTCGCCATCGACGCCGCGAGCCTCAACGGCCGAAGACTTCTGGTCGTGGGGAGCGGGCCTGAGGAGTCACGACTGCGTGCTCGGGCCGGAACCAGAGTCGAGTTCCTGGGCAGCGCCAATCGCGATCGCCTTCTTGGTTTGTACCGGGGTTGCCGCGCCCTCGTCCTTCCCGGGGTCGAGGACTTCGGCATCGTGGTCGCCGAAGCTTTGGCCTGCGGCCGGCCCGCCGTGGTGAACGCCCAGGGTGGCGGCGCCGAGATCGTGGCCCGGGGCGAATTCGGCGAGACCTTCACCGAATTCTCCGGCGCGGCCGTGGCCGCTGCGCTGGATCAGCTTGTTCCGAGCCGGTTCAGTAGACTCAAGCTCCGGCAGCGAGCCGAAACGTACTCCAGGACCCGGTTCGAGGAACGCTTCCGTGGCGTGGTCGCCGAAGGGCCTCCTCCGGCGAGGCGAACAGCCTGAACGAACAGCGAGGAAACAGCGTTTGCGAAAGCGGAAACAGCGACTCACGGAAAGCTTCCTCGCCGTCGATTTGACGGCGGTCGCTCTCGCGTGGATGGCCGCCTACTACGCCCGTTTCTATTCCGCCCTCTTCACCACCGCGTTTCCGCCCTACAAGGGCGTTCCCCTGGTTCGAGACTACGCGGAACTCCTTCCTCTGATCCTGGCTCTCGCCGCCATCGTCTTCGCGCTGCAAGGTCTCTATCGCCTTCGGCGCCCAATGAGCGCCATCGACGACTCCCTGCGCACGGTGGCCGCCTTCATAGTCACCGCGGCCCTGGCTCTCGGCGTCACTCTCTACATCCGTATCTACTTTCGGTTCGCTCCCGAAGAAGCCCCCCGGGCCGAATATTCGCAGGGCGTCTTCGTGCTCTTCGTGGCCTTCGGCGCGCCTCTGGTCATCGCGGGAAGGCGTCTCCTGCTCGGCTGGTTCGCAAGGTCCTGGGCCCGCGGCGAAAACGCGGTTCGGATCCTGGTGGCCGGAAACTCCGATCTCGGCCAGACCGTGGCACGAAAGCTCGCCGCGCAGAGTCGCCTCGGCTTCCACGTCGTCGGCTTCCTCGCCGAATCCGCCTCGCCCGCGAGGGTAACTGAAGGACCGCCCGTCCTCGGCACGCTCAAGGATGCGAACGACGTGATTGCGGAAAAGGCGATCGATGCCGTCTACGTGGCTCTGTCGGTCGATCAGCACGCCTTGATGGTCGACCTGGTCAAGAACCTCAGCAATCAATTCGTCGACGTTCGGATCGTTCCCGACCTTCTCCAGTGTCTGACTTTGCGCGCCGGCATCGAG
Source organism: Vicinamibacteria bacterium (assembly GCA_016650185.1). Classification (GTDB taxonomy): domain Bacteria; phylum Acidobacteriota; class Vicinamibacteria; order Fen-336; family JAGNNV01; genus JAGNNV01. Next base: position 1,628 of record JAENWE010000079.1, read on the forward strand.
GACCTGGACGGCATCCCCATCGTCTCGTTGAACGAGACACCCATGCAGGGACCGGCCGCGCTGGTGAAGCGACTGATGGACATCACGGGCGCGCTGGTGCTGCTGATCGCTCTCACCCTCGTCCCCGTCCTGCCCGCCATCGTGATGGCCATCGCACTGAAGGGCGGCAAGGGGCCCATTCTCTACACTCAGGAGAGGATGACCGTGGACGGTCGTCGTTTCTCCGTCTACAAATTTCGCACCATGGTCGAAGACGCCGAGGCGGGAACCGGACCGGTGTGGGCGACCGATGGAGACCCCCGACGGACCGACCTCGGCGCGTTCTTGAGGAAATACAACCTTGACGAGTGGCCGCAGTTGCTCAACATCCTCAAGGGCGATATGAGTCTCGTGGGTCCTCGACCCGAGCGGCCCTCCTTCGTGCACGAATTCAAGAACAACATTCCAAACTACATGCTCCGCCACCGCGTGCGCAGCGGTCTCACCGGATGGGCTCAGGTTCACGGCTGGCGAGGCAATTCGAGTCTGGAAAAGCGGATCGAATTCGACCTTTACTACATCGAGAACTGGTCCTTGTTTCTCGACCTCAAGATCCTCGTCCTGACCCTCTTCCGGGGTTTCGGCCAGACCCACGCCTACTGATCCGGCCTGGACCCAGAAAAAAACGAAAGCTCAACGAAATGCCACGCACACTCGTCACCGGCGGCGCCGGCTTCATCGGATCGCACCTCTGCGAGTATCTGCTCGACCAAGGCCATTCCGTGGTGGCGATGGACAACCTGCTCACCGGCGACCCCGCGAACATCGAACGTCTGATCGGACGAGACTTCGTCTTCGTCAAGCATGACGTGACCAACTACATCGCCCTTGAAGGCGACCTCGACTACATCTTCCATTTCGCCTCGCCCGCCTCGCCCATCGACTACCTCAAATTGCCCATCCAGACCCTCAAGGTCGGAAGCTTGGGCACCCACAACGTCCTGGGTGTGGCCAAGGCGAAGAAGGCGCGCATCCTGCTCGCCTCGACGTCGGAGGTCTACGGCGATCCGCTCGTTCATCCGCAGCGCGAGGACTACTGGGGCAACGTCAATCCCATCGGACCCCGGGGCGTTTACGACGAAGCCAAGCGTTTCTCCGAGGCGATGGTCATGGCGTACCACCGCTTCCACGGGGTGGAGACGCGGATCGTGAGGATCTTCAACACGTACGGTCCGAGGATGCGGGTCGAGGACGGGCGCGCCATCCCCGCCTTTATGAGCCAGGCCCTCAAGAACGAGGATGTGACGGTCTTTGGCGATGGAACTCAAACCCGCAGCCTGTGCTTCGCGTCCGACCTCGTCGAAGGCATCTACCGGCTGATGCTTTCAGATACGAGCGACCCGGTGAACATCGGCAACCCGCAGGAGCTGACCATTCTGGACCTTGCGAAGAAGGTGATCGCGGCCACCGGGTCGAGGAGCCGAATCGTGGAGCGGCCGTTGCCGGAAGACGATCCGAAGATCCGCCAGCCCGACATCACGAGGGCGCGCAAGATCCTGGGCTGGGAACCCAAGGTGGGCCTCGACGAAGGGCTCATCCCCACGATCGCCTACTTCCGGTCGAAGCTAGGAATCACCTAAGCGGTTCTCGTCCCTCGTCCCTCGCCCCGGCGACCGCGAGAGAAAGACGCCACGACCGTCATCGCGAGTCGGTTCACGGCCTTTGGCCAAATCTGGCAGAAACGCCAACCGTCATCGCGAAGGCTGCGTCGTTCTGCTTGGCCTGAAGCGATCTCGCCGCCGGGCTAGCCCTTCTCCTCAGCTCGCACGAACTCTCCGCACCAGTCCGCCGCGGTTACCCGCGGGAACTTGGCCAGCCGCATGGGGTCAGGGTCGGCCGGCGGCGCGTAGCGCCGACAGAGCAAGACGTCGGACCCCTCGATCCTGCTGCTGAAGTGGCAGTCTAGACAGGCCGCGACAGGCTTTCCCTGGGTTTCGCTTTTCACCCCTGCAAGGTTACGCCAGGGCGATGGGACGGGAAGGCCTTGCCTTTGATTACCTGCCCAGGTACGCACTTGACACGCCGTGGCCCCGAGGGTAGCTTGCCTGGAACCAACACCAATTTTGAATCCCGCCCCCGATTCGCCGCGGTAAGGCCGCGGTCGCCTGCGGGCGCGCGGAGAGGAGACGAGAAGATGAACTGGACTCGCATCGCGATCGCCGGTGTCGCCGCCGGGCTCGTCACCTGGATCTCCGACTTCGTGCAGCACGGCATGGTGATGGCCGCGACCTACCAGCGCCTCAGCCAGGTGTTCAAGCAGACCGAGACCAATCCGGCCTGGTTCCTGCTCATCTCCGTGACGATCTGCCTGATGGTGGCGATCCTCTTCGCGCGGACGCGTGGAAGTTGGGCGGCGGGCTGGAAAGGGGGCCTCAGCTTCGGTTTCTTCCTGGGCCTGGTGATCTTCTTCCAGCGCTTCTTTGACCCGCTGGTGGTCGACGGCTACCCCTACTACCTCGCATGGTGCCAGGGCGGCATGAGCATGATCGACAGCCTGCTCGCGGGAGCGGTGATCGGATCAATCGTCAAATCGTAACTAGGGCGCGCGATAAACCGCGGCGTTGATGTTCATTCCCGCACCCACCGAGGCGAGGACAATGGTGTCGCCGCTGCGAAGCTGGTGCCCGGCCATCTTCCCCTTGGTCACGAGGTCCAGAAGTGTCGGCACCGTGGCCACCGAACTGTTGCCGAGCCAGGAGATGCTCATGGGCATGACGTCGTCTGGAGGAGCCGCGTCATACAGATCGTAGAGTGCGTCCAGGATGGCCTCGTCCATCTTGCCATTGGCCTGATGGATGAAGACTTTGTCGACCACGGAGATCCCGACTCCCGCCTTGTCGAGGCACTGCTTTATGGCCCCGGCCACCCGCTGCAGCGCGTACTTGTAAAGCTTCCGGCCCTCCATCTTCAAGAAGATGGCCTCGAGGAAAACCTCTTCGTTGTACGAGGGGCCCATCACCAGCATGGTCGAATGGTCGAGGGAGTCGGAGCGAACGGCGTGGGCGAGAATGCCCACCGGCGCCTCCGTCTCTCGCGCCTCCAGGATGACGGCGCCGGCTCCGTCCGCGTAGATGAGGCTGTCGCGGTCGTGGGGATCGGAGATGCGGGAGAGGGTATCGGCGCCGATCACCATGGCTCTTCGGGTGTCACCAGCCCGGATCATGGCGTCGGACACGATCACGCCCTGGAGCCACCCCGGGCAGCCGAACACGATGTCGAACGCCGCGGTCGCGGGGTTTTCGATCTTGAGTTGCGCCTTGACCCGCGCGGCCAGGGCGGGAACCAGATCCGAGTGGCGTGTGCCCGCGCGGACATCGCCGAAGTTGTGTGCGACGATAAGGGTGTCGAGGGTCTCGCGATCGATTCCAGACGAATCCAGAGCGTCGGCCGCGGCCAGCGCCGCGAGGTCGGACGTCACCTGAGAGTCGTCCGCGTACCGCCGCTCCTTGATCCCGGTAATCGACTCGAATTGCTCGAGGATCTGCTCGTTCGACTTCGCGATCTTCTTCCCGTCCGGGCCCCAGAACTCGCGGTCCAGCATGTCGGAATTGGGCACGCGTCGCGGTGGGATGACACTTCCGGTGCCGACAATGACCGATCGAACAGGCATCGCCGCCTACCTTAATCCAAACACTCCCCCGGCTAGGCGAAAAGGCGGTCGAAATTCTGAACCGTCGTCTCGCCGAATTCCTCGAGCGGCACGCCCTTGACCTCAGCCATTCGCCGGGCCACATCAACGACGAACGCGGGCTCGTTCCGCTTGCCTCTATGCGGGGGCGGGGCGAGAAACGGGCAGTCGGTCTCGATCAGAAAGCGATCGAGCGGGACGCTCCTGGCCACCGCGCGAAGGGGATCGGCGTTGGCGAAACAGGCGATGCCCGAGAACGAGATATGGAAGCCCATGGCCACAGCCCCGTCGGCGAGCGTCTGGGTGCCGGTAAAGCAGTGGATCACCCCCCCCACCTCGCTGGCCTTCTCCTCCTGCAAGACCCTGAGGGTGAGGTCGTCGGCCTCGCGACTGTGAATAATGACCGGAAGCCTGACCGCGCGGGCGATCCGAATCTGTCTTCGGAAGGCCTCCTCCTGCTGATCGCGCGGCGAGTGGTCGTAATGGAAGTCGAGGCCGATCTCGCCGATCGCGCAGACGGCCCGCTTCAGGCCCAGTGTATGGAGACGTTCACCGAGGGGCTCGGACCAGTGGACGGCTTCATGAGGGTGCAGGCCGCCCGAAGCCTTAAGGCCGCAATCGCGCGCGATGGTGAGCCCGCGATCGAGGCCGGCGCTGTCGTCGGCCTGGGCCACCAGGAGCATGCGCACAACCCCCGCGTCGGCGGCTCGTTTCAGGACGTTCGGACGATCCGAATCGAACTCCGCCAGATCGATATGGGTGTGCGAGTCGGCAAAGGGCATGAGCGCAGTTTGGCAGGAAAGATCGGACTTCTGGAAAGACCGTCCGCTCTCAATTCGCGGGGCAAGCGATAGTGGCGGAGAGATAGCCGAGAGACTTCAGTTCTTCGCACTGCTCGCGCGACATACCCTCCAGCTTGTCGCCGGAGACCGCTGGTCGCTTCAGCGAGGCTACCCAGAAAAGGAGGTTCTGCCGGTACATCTCGCGCAGAGCCACGGGGGCCCGCGGCGCGAAGTCGTGATCCCGGTCTTCGAGATGCGGCCGCGGCGACGACCGGTCAAAAAGAGAGAACTCCGTGGTGACGGTGTTGTAGATGAACGTGTGTGACTCATTCCGGACCGCATAGACCGGACGGGCCCACACCGTGCGAGTCAGGACCTCTCGCCGGTCCTCACCTCTGGCCGAGGGGTCCGCCAGCCGAGGGAGGAGAGAAAGACCCTGGAACGCGCGGGCGGCGCCGCCGGACCCGGAGAGACCAAAGATGTCGAGGATGGTGGGCGCGAGGTCGGTGAGATCCACCAACGACGCGATACGGGCCGGCGGATGGGTGGCGCGCAGGGAGGAGGGCAGCGCCACGATCAGCGGGACCCGAGCGGTTTCCTCGAAGACCTGGGCGTTATGACCGATGTAGGCATGCTCGAACAGGCCTTCGCCGTGATCTCCAATCACGATGACCACGGTGTTGTCGAGCAGTCCACGCGACTCGAGCTCGCCGCGCAGATAGCCCACCTCCTGATCCGCGAAAGCGAGATTGCCGTCGTAGAGCCGCCGCAGGTGGTCGATCTCCTCGGCCGACAGTTTGATCACCCCCTGGTTCACGTCCTTGATCCATTTGTCGGCGGCCGCGCCCCCCTCGCGACGCGACTTCGGAATCGGGGAGTCCGGTCCAAAACGCGTGTCGAAGGGCGGAGGCGGATCGTAGGGCTGATGAGGCTCGCGGTAGTGGACGTAGGCGAAGAACCGGGTCCCCTCCTTCTTCATTCGATCGAGGAAGGGAGGCAGCACGTTCCGAAAGCCCGTGGCCGCCGAGCCGTACTTCTTCCAGGGCTCGTTGAACTCCTTGAAACCGCGGTCGAAGCCGTTGTAGGCGCCGGCCACGCTGTTGGCGACGAAGCCCGCGGTATGAATCGCCTGAGCGGCCAGGACCTCGGCCAGCATCAGCCGATCGGCCGGGAGCTTGGCCGAGAAAGCGACATCACCGTGATGCCGGTCGGGCTGCTGCGATGTCCACACCGAAGACATCGCGGCGAGAGTGTACGCCGCGTTCGTATAGGCGTTGTCGAAAATGAAGCCCTCGCGCGCAAAACGATCGAGGTTCGGAGTGGTATCTCTCGAATAGCCGTACGCGCCAAAAGACTGGGCGCGCGCCGCGTCCAGAACGATGAAGAGGACGTTGGGCTTCAGTCCACTCAGCGCCTTGGCGAACGTATTCACCGCGATCGGCGGAGCGGGGGGGACGCCTCCCGCTTGGGCCAGAATCCTGGGAGCGCGAACCTGCGCGAAGGTGAGGCCGGGGTTCGGTGAGATCAAGTCCAGGCGGACCACGAAAGGCGCACCCGCGGCGCCCCCGAGCTCGATGCGAACGGGTTGGTTCCGGGGGCCAAGGGGCACCTGAACGCTCTTCCGGGTCCGTCCATCCGTGGAATCAAAGTCGACTTGGAGGGTCCCCTTCCCGCCCGACGACGCCGACCATGGCGAAAGCGCCGCGTCGAACTCCAGCGTCGCGGCCTCGGGAAGACGGAACGCGAAGGAGGTCTGCGATCCGCCGGGCAGGACGATGGACGGAACGCCGTCCTTCTCGGTCACCTCGTAGGCCCTTGGCGTCTCCCGCTCCCGCAACAGGTCGAGCGTATCGTCGTCCATCTCGCCCACGGTCAGACTGAAAAGGGCGGCGGCAAGATCCCGAGTGTCTCCCGACCCTCCCTTCAGGCTCGCCGGGACGATGGACCGTGAGAACTGAAGCTCAAGTCGGGCTTCAGGGGTCTGCGCTCCGGCCGGCCAGTCGAACCGCACCCGGGAGCGGGTGGATGGAATGTCCTCCACTCCCAGGCTCTGGCCGTTCGCGCGGATGCTCAGGCGTTGATCGCTGACGCCAGCGTAGGCCTCGAGATCAAAGATAAGCGCGCGGTCGCGAGCCTCCGGAACATCCAACTTGATCGTGGCCTCCCGCCTCACCCACATGAAGCGCTCGCGAACTCGAGACTCCGGATCGTCGCCGAAGCCGGAGATGAGATGCGGCTCGGCATCGGGCCAGCCGAAGACGATCACGTCACGAGCCGACGCACGGACGGCGGCGGGCAGGCGATCGGCCAGGTCGTAGATCACCGCCCTTTCCCCTCGGCTCGAGAAGCGATACAGCAGGGCCCCTGCGAAGGCCACAAGGCCGATGACGATCAGAACGGGGAGAATGCGACGCATGCCGGGAACGACGGAGGATATGACGGAACCCAGGCGGGTCGAGATTCTGTACGGACGGCCGCGCCCGCGGGCGAAGCCCTGCGACGTTCGCCACAACGGGGTTTCCTATCTTCGCCGCCCGCTTGTCAGGAAGCCTCCAAGGACGTACATTGGACCCATCATGGCTACCCAAATCGAACTGATCGACAAGTACAGGAAGGAACTCAGCAAGCTCAAGGTGAAGGTTGACGATGTCCTTCTCAAAGCCGTGGTGAAGTCCCTCGGACCAGCCGTATATCGCGATGACGCGTCGAAGATCTCCGCCGCGGACGCCGATGAACTGGAGCGGGTCAAGCAGAACTTCATGGTGAAACGGCTGGGGCTGTCGGACGGGCCCAAGCTTGAAACGATCCTGAACAAGGCCATCGACCAGATGGGACGTTCGAACGGGCCGAAGAACCGCGCGGTGTTGTACTACATCATCACCAGGGCTACGAAACGCGAAGCGGCGCTCCTATAGACAAATCGTCTCACTGCAGGCCGGTCGCGGCCTTCCCCCGCGGCCACCGGGTGAGAAACACCAAAGCGATCAGAACCGCCGTCCACGCAGTTGCCATGATCCAGTCCGAGGATTGCGGTCGAGCCAAGTCTGGAAGAAGGCCGTCGATCGGACCTCCGGGCCAAAGCGCATCCCACAATCGGGTCGGCCGCACACGCTTGTTGATGAAGAGCAGTCGGCCGGGCTGCAAAGCTGCGAAAAGGAAAAGGCCGTAGGACCAGGCCACGGCCGCCCCGATCAATCGCCGGACGCGTGATTGCATCGTTCCATCCCATAGCCTCGCCAGCCACAAGGCAAGGAAGGGCGTCATGGGGGCGATGAGTCGGGCCGGGGGGGACTGTCCGCCCCACCACATCCGCCAGAGGAGAACCGGCAGCAGGATGGCCAGGGCGAGGACCAGCTCAACTCGCCCGCGCCTCGTTTGCTCCGCCGTCCTTGGAGCGACGGGGCCGATCAGGAGGAGGGCGAGGAAGGCGGGAGCCACCGGCGCCAGACCATAGGCGCGATCCATGAGCAATCCCATCAGGGCCTGAGCCGGATGGAACGCGGCATCCTCAGGCACTCCGCCGTAGACGCCTAGCGACGTGGGCGAGCCGAAAATGCTCATCCAGAAGAGCGCGTAGCCGACCGTCCCGAGGGCCGCCACGACAACAAAGACCCGAAGCGATGCCCGATCGCGGAAGACGAAGGCGGCGAAGGCGATCGCGAGTGAAGTCACCGCCATTCTGGGATGAAGAAACGGCAGAGCGCACGCAATAGCAGCGGCCAGTCCCGCCGCCCAGGCGCCGTGGCCAAAGCGGAGGAGGCCGTAGGCGCTGAAGAGAGCCAGGGCCGAAGGCGCCTCGGTGTAGACATGCAGCGCGAACGCGGCGAGTGGAGGGCCGGACGCGAGGGCGCCCGCGAGAAGGGCCGCGCCGGCGGAGAGACCTTCCCGATTGGCGATCCAGAAGGCGAGGGCTCCGACCGCCGCCACCATCGCCCCCAGAAACAGAACGCAGGCCAGTCGTCCCCCCAGCGCATAGATCGGGGCGAGCAGAAAAGGCAGGCCCGGAGCGTGCCCAGGAAAAGGTCGCCCGTCCTTTCGAGGTGCTCCATAGTGAGGATCGGTCGGTCCGCCGCGGAACTCTCGCCAGTCTTCACGCTCATAGTTGTCGCGAAGATCCAAATCGCCCTCGCGCCAGAGGCTTTGCGCCATCACCAGATAGTGCGGCTCATCTCCGGAAGCGTCCATGCGCGGGACGAAGTACGTCGCGAGAGAACCGAAGACCGCGGTCAGAATGACGAACAACCGCAGGGGAGTCATGGACGCCTCACCCTTGCGGCCATGTCCTGGATCAACGACACTCCGCGACATAGCCCATGGCCTTCAGTTGCTCGCACTCGGCCCGACTCTGAGGAGGCGAGGCCTTCCCTTCGAGTTGAAGCCGGGTCCGAAGCCCCGAGCGCAACTCGATGTCCCGGTATTCATCGAGGCCCGCCGTGTAGGCCTTCATCACCTCGTTGAGATCGGACCTTGGACGTATCTCCCTGGGGTCCTGCGCGCGATCGTAGAACTCGCGCACCGATGGGATCGCGCCGGGATTCGTATCGATGAGCTTGTACCTTCGGTTCCAAATTCCCTGGTGGCCCCGGTCGTTCTCGCCGACCAGGGTGTCGCGGGTCGAATCCTTCCGCCCGGCCGCGAAGGGCAGAACACTCCGCCCCGCGAGTCCCGACGGGAACGAGACCCGCGCGGCGTCGAGGAGAGTGGGCATGATGTCGAGCGTCGAGACCAGCACATCCGATCGCACGGCGGTGGCGCCCCGTCCGACCACGATGAAGGGGATCCTCTGGACGGGGTCGAACAGATTCGCCCCGTGATCGAAGTAGTAGTCGTGCTCACCCAGACTCTCGCCGTGATCCGAGGAAATGATCACTGTGCTCCGGCTCAGGGAGCCGTTCGCATCCAGTGCTCGCAAAACCTCATCGACCTGGGTGTCCACGTACGCGATCTCGCCGTCGTAGGCGTTCACGAAGTCGGAAAGCCGAGTCCTGCCGGGCATGGCCTCCGCCCAGGGCCGCGAGACGCCGCCGAAGAAACCGTCCACGACCTTCAGGGTGCGATCGGACCTTTCCCGCGTGGGAAAGGCCCGGTCGAAGGGCCGAGGCGGCGTGTAGGGCGCGTGAGGGTTGACATAGTGCAGCCACAGAAAATAGCCGTCCCTCCTCCCCTTGGCGCGGACATACTCGATCGCCCGCTTGGTGATCTCCTCGGTGCGCGCGACTTCGTCGAGGAGCGAAGGATCGGCCCACATCTGGGCGTAGGTCTTGAAACCGCGAGAGAAGCCCAGGGAGCTGGAGACATTCGCGTTGTCAACGAAGGCCGCGGTGTCGTAACCGTCCCTCTGAAGGGTCTCCGCCAGGGTTGGATTGAAGGCGTGAAGCTCGGGATGCTTTGGAGAATAGCCGCTCTCCCCAGCCGTGCGCCCGGTCATGATGGCCACGAAACTTCCCCGGGTCTTGGGCCAATAGGTGTAGGCCTCCTGGAACACCGCCGCCATCTTCGCCCATCCCTTGAGACGTGGAGTGGTGGCGCGCGCGTATCCGTAGACGCTCATGTGATCAGGCCGCAGAGTGTCAATCGTGATCAGGATGATCACCGGTCTTTCCTTGGCCACGGGCGTCGCGCTCGACGAGGCGGCTGAGGCTTTCGACGACAGGGCGGGCTTCCCGGGACAGCCCAGGGCTCCAAGGGCCAGAAATACCGCGGTCAGGAGGTGAGCGCGGGTCATGTGATCTGGATCCGCCGATGAGTGTCGCTGTTTGCGCCGTGAGAGATCTCGACCTTGGTGACCCGGCGCCACGGATACGACTTCATGCGCTCCGCCCACTCAATGGCCAGAACGTCGCGGTCACCCGGCAGATCAAACAGGCCGACGTCTTCCGCGCCCAGCTCCGAGGCCAGGCGATAGAGGTCGGCGTGATGGAGCAGGCGCCCGGACGAGCAGGGATAAGTGGTCTGAATCACGAACGTGGGCGAAGCCACGGCATCGTCGGGGGCGCCCAGGCCGCGGGCCAGGCCACGGACGAAGGCGGTCTTGCCCGCGCCCAGGTCGCCTTCGAGGAAGATCACCTCCCCCCCTTTGAGATCCTGCGCCATCTGCGAGGCGATCTGCTCCGTCTCGGCTTCAGAGTTGGATTCGCGGAGGCCTCTCAGCATCTGTAGGTCGTGACTCAACGCCGCAAACCAGCGATGGCCTTGGGCAAGGTGTCCGCGATGTCCCCCGCGACCACGCCCCAGGGTCGTCGCTTCCCGGTTCGCTCGCCGGCCAGGCCGTGAATGAACACGCCGGCCGCGGCCGCGAGATCGGGAGCCACGCCACGCGCGAGGATCGCGCCGATGGCGCCGGCCAGAACGTCTCCGGCGCCTGCGGTGGCGAGACTCGGACTCCCGGTGGGATTGAGCCAGACCTCGGAGCGCTGATTTCCGATCAGGGTATGACGACCCTTGAGCACGACGGTGCTCCGCGTCTCCGCGACCGCGCGCCGCAGGGCGTTGACCCGATCCTTCTGCACCGCAGCACTGTCGGTGCCGAGCAGGCGCGCCATCTCGCCCGGATGCGGGGTCAGGATGGTCGGCTGGTCGCGCTGAGCGATGCGTGACAACGCTTGGGCGCGCAGGCTGTACAGGCCGTCCGCGTCCATCACGATGGGCAGGCCGCACCGGGCCACCACGTCCAGGACGAACTCCTGGGTCTTGTCCGAGCGTCCGAGTCCGGGCCCGATCACCAGGGCGTCCATGCCGACCGCGAGTTCGAGCACGCGGGCCAAGGCACGAGCCACGTCGCCACATTCGGCGCCCTCGCCCAGCGACTCGGTCATCACCTCCGGCTGCGCGGTGGAGACCACACGGCACACCTCCGTCACCGACGCGACCGTCACCAGACCCGCGCCGGTGCGGAAGGCGCCCCGGGTGGCGAGAACGGCCGCGCCCGACTTTCCAACCGAACCCGCCACCACCAGAACGTGCCCGAAGTCCCCCTTATGGGAATCTGTCGCGCGCGGCGGGAACACGGCGCGCGCGTCGCTCGCTTCCAGCTCGTACAGGCGCACGCCGCGATCAGCAAACTGGAGCGCTTCGTCGGGAATGCCAATCTGCGCCACCACCACCGACCCGGCGAGTTCAGACGCCGGCGAGAAAACCAGGCAGGGTTTCTTCGCCGCGAAGGTGACGGTCACGTCGGCCTCCACCGTCCTCCAGTCCAAAACGCCCCCATCCGCAGGAACGCCTGAAGGCAGATCGACCGAAACCACGCGCGCGCCCCGCGCGCGCTCCAGCCGGATGGAATCGATCACCAGAGGCGCCAGGTCACGGGGAGCGCCGCGAGAACCGGAACCGAGCAGCGCATCAACCATGAGAGAACACCGTCCCAACTCGGACGCCTTCTCCGCCCAATCCGCCTCGGTCCTGATGACGCTCACCTGCAGACGCACTCGTTCCTTCCTCAGGCGGTCGAAGTGATGGCGGGCATCACCTTTGATCGAATCGGCATCACCGATGATGTAGACACGTGTCCAGTCCGACTTGAGGACGCGAGCCACCACGAAGCCGTCGCCTCCGTTATTGCCCAGGCCACAGACGATGGCCACCCGGCGCTCCTTGCCAAAGCGCGACTCGATGGCCCGGGCCACGGCCAGGCCGGCGTTCTCCATCAGGGTAGGCCCAGGAACGCCGTGGACGATGGTCCAGGCGTCGGCGGCGCGCATTTCGTCAGCGGTGAGGATCGGTCGCATGAGGTCGGTTTACCGGAAGAGCCAGAAGGCGATAACGAGAGAGGAAAACGCGAAGCGATACAGCACAAAGGGAAGATAGCTGCCCGTGCGCACCCAGGCGAAGAGAACCCGGATGCTGACCAGACCTACCAAAGCGGCGGTCACGATCCCGGCGACCAGAGACGCTTCCACACCCCCCGCGAGCATCTTGGGAACTTTGAGGATCACGGCGCCGAGGGTGACGGGAAGGGCCATCAGAAAACTCAGGCGGGCGGCGGCATTGCGTTCATAGCCGAGAAAGCGAGCGGCGGAGATGGTGGCGCCCGATCGCGATACGCCCGGGACCAGGGCCAGAGCCTGGGCGAAACCCATGATCATGGCGTCGCGGAAGGTCCAGGCTTCGATCCCTCGTGACGTGGGCGATCGCGCGTCTGCGAGCCAGAGAACCAGGCCCATGGCGCTCATCGTGGCCGCGACGAGCAGGGCGCTGCGGAACGTGCTCTCGGCCAGATCGTTGAGCAGCAGGCCGAAAACACCGCCGGGGATGGAGGCCACGGCGAGGAAGCCCAGCCGACGCCCGTCCTCCGAGACGAAAGGATTGCCGTGAGCCTTCAGGCTGAGGAGGGCGCCTTGAATCATCCGAACCCAGTCTCCCAGCAGCGCGGCCGCCACCGCCACCAGAGTGCCGAGGTGCAAGGCCACATCGAAGGCCAGGGAATGCTCCGTCCAGCCCATGAGCCATGGGACAACGATGAGATGCCCCGAACTGGAGATGGGCAGAAATTCGCCCGCGCCCTGGACCACGCCCAGGATGATGGCTTCGAAGATATTCATTGATTAAGGAGTCGTCGAGGGTTCGGTCGCGGCCACGGATAGACTTCTGGTCATGGGATTCGCGGTTTCAATTGATGGTCGGGTCGGCTCGCCGGAAGAGGTCACGCTGAAGATCACGGACAACGGTTTCGTTTTCGGGGACAGCGCGTACGAAACGCTGCGGACGTACGACGGACGACCCTTCGAACTCGACCGGCACCTCGCGCGCCTGCGTCGCTCGATCGCCCTTCTTGGATTCGACCTCAAGACCAGCGACGACCAGATCAAGGTTCAGATCGACGCGTGTCTCGCTTTCGCCAGGAACGATGAATCTTACCTTCGCGTGATCGTGAGCCGCGGCGTGGGCGACATGACGTACCGGTTCGAGCGGATTGCCGAACCGACGGTCGCCATGTTCGTCAAGCCTCTCGAGCCGTCAAATGCGGGGCTCTACGAGAAGGGAGCGAGCGCGGTCATCGCGTCGCTCCGGAGGAATCCCATCGAAGCCCTGAACCCGGCTATCAAGGCGTCGAACCTCCTCAACAACGCGCTCGCCACTCGCGAGGCCTACGCGAAGGGCGCGTTCGAGGCGATCCTGCTGAACACCCGGGGCGAGGTGGCGGAAGGGGCCGGGTCGAACGTGTTCATCGTGAAAGATTCTCTGTTGCTGACTCCACCGCTGTCCTGCGGGCTCCTGCCCGGGATCACACGCGAACTGACTCTGGAGATCGCCGCCGCCACTTCCATCGCTCACGAGGAACGCGTCCTCTTCCCCGCGGACCTTCAGACTGCCGACGAATTGTTTATTACCAGCACCCTCAAGGAACTGGCTCCCGTGGTGACCCTGGACGGCGCACCGATCGGCTCGGGCCAGCCGGGGCCTTTGACCGCGCGGCTCCTGGCCTCATACCGGGAGAGAATCAAACAGGCTCAACATCCCGAATGAACAACGATAGTGGCCGCGCCCCGCGACGGATCGTGGTCACCGGGGCGGCCGGGATGCTCGGGCAGAACCTGATTCCGAGGCTGCTGGCCAAAGGGGACCGAGTGGTGGCCCTCGACAAGAACGCCGCGGCCCTCGGCGTTCTCGGGGAGCGAGCGACCCAGGCGGAGATTCATGACGCCGATCTGGCGGAGGAAGGTGATTGGTCCAGCCGCTTCGCGGGAGTGGACGCGGTGGTCGATCTCAAGGCCCAGATCACGTCCGCCGATCGAGCGCTTCACCTGCGCAACAACGCCGAAGCCACGGAACGGGTGGTGCGGGCCTGCGAGCGCCACGGAGTGCCTCATCTTGTTTATCTGAGCTCGTCCGTGGTGATCTCGAAGGCGAACGATTTCTATTCCGAGAGCAAGCGGAGGGGTGAGACCGCGGTGCGGAAGAGCAGCGCGCCGCATACGATTCTCCGGCCTCCCCTGATGTTCGGGCCGGGGGATATCAAACACCTTGGCCTGATTCTCGGTCTGATGACTCGGCTGCCGGTGATTCCCATCCCCGGCGACGGGCGCTTCATGCGTCAGCCTTTGTACGTGGGCGATATGTGCGCGGTCATCGAACGAGTGCTGGAGCGGACGCCAGCGGGCGACATCTTCAACATCATCGGCCATGAACGCATTCCGTTCGTGGATCTTCTCCGCGAGATCCGCCGCGTCCGCGGGCTTGCCAATCTCTTCGTGCCCTTCCCCCACTGGTTGTTCCGTCTGGCCCTCAGGACTCAGCGCGCCCTGATGCGCCGAACGATCTTCACCAAGGAGCAACTCGACGCTCTCACCGCCGGGGATGACTTCCCCATCGATCCTTGGACCGAAACCTTCGGCGTTCCCTATTCGACTTTCGGCTCGATGGCCCCCAAGGTCTACGGAGAGAACGACGATCTGCGAGTCGCGCTCCTCCGCGCCAACCAGACCGCCGGTCGCTGACCAACCGCACCCGTGCGTCATGACGGCCGGGAAGCCGCCGACCGCCAGACGGACGCTCCAGTGGCGAAGGACCCGTCCTGTTTTCGTGGACTGAAGTCCGTGGACGTTGGAAGAAAGCCACCACCGTCATCGCGAAGGCCGCATCGTTCTGCGTGGCCTGAAGCGATCTCGTCAGTGGGCGACACTGCTAACGTCCCCGCCAACGTGACCATTACCGATCCCGTCGCCATCCTCTTCATCCTCGCTCTGGTCGTCCTGGGGTCGATCTGGCTCGAGAAGCAGGGTTCGATCTTCAAGAAGCTCGGGTCAGCGGCGACCGTCATCCTGATCGCGCTTGTGCTTTCGAATCTGGCCGTGATACCGGGCGAGTCGCCGGTCTACGACTTTCTGATGGGGCGAGGCGTCCTGGCCGGAATCGTCCTGATTCTCCTGAACGTGAACCTGGGTTCGATCAGGGCCGCCGGCCGGCCCATGCTGGTGGCTTTCGCGCTTGGCGCGATGGGATCGGCTCTGGGCGCTGTACTGATGGCGGCGGTCCTGCGTCCTGCCATTGGCCCGGACACCTGGAAGCTCTCAGGGCAATTCACCGGGACCTACATCGGCGGCGGCATGAACTTCGCAGCGATTGGGCAGGCCCTGGAGACCCGCAGCGATCTGTTCGCCGCCGGCATCGCGGCCGACGTCATCGTCACCGCGATCTGGCTGGTGGCGTGTCTCGTCATCCCCGAGATGGTGGCGCCACAGGTTGCGTCTCAAAAGAAGACTCTCGCCATCGCCACCGAGGAGGCCGGCCCAGCCGCAAGCGACCTGGGCGCGCAACTCGAAACCAGCGGAGCCCCCATGACCTTGACGGACTTCGCCGGCCTGACCACGATCACGCTCGGAACCATCACCGCCTCCGAAGCGCTCGCGGGCCTGGTCCCAGCGATTCCCAAGGTGATCTGGCTGACCACGCTGTCGTTGGGCCTTGCCCACATGTCGTTCGTGCGGCGACTCACGGGAAGCGTGGTACTCGGGAACTTCCTCGTGCTTCTGTTCCTCGCGAGCAACGGAGCCAAATCGGTCATCTCCCACATCGTCGCGGTGGGCCCGGGCATCTTCTACTTCGCGGCCGGCGTTGTGGCCATTCATGGAATCATCATCTTCGGGATCGGCCGAGCACTGAAGCTGAACGGCGACCTCCTCTCCATCGCCTCTCAGGCGAACGTGGGCGGTTCGACCACGGCGATGGCGCTCGCGGGAGCGAGACGCCGGCCGGACCTGATCCTCCCCGGATTCGCAGTCGGCATGCTCGGCAACGCCCTCGGCAACTACGCCGGCATGGCCATCGCGTATCTGACGAGAACCCTCGTTGGATGATGTCTCGACGGATTCCGAGCGCGCGACGCGGCGGCCGTCATCGCGAGTCGGGCGTCGGACTCTGGGCGAGGTTCCCGACGGCCATGAGCACTAGAGCGGCGACGATGGGCATGCGGCGAATGATCAGCGGCGATGACTTCAAATCAGGGAGGCGCGGACTTCCCCGAGACTACTTATTCCCGACGAAGCTGAAGCCGAAGCGCCCCTTGATGCAGAGGTGTCCGCTGGTCACCGAGTTGTCGGCCGGGGACGTCACCTTCACGATCTCGTTGGCTTGCACATGGAGTTCGAGGTCGCAGCCAACACCGCAATAGGGGCAGATGGTGGACGTCACCTTCTGCTTCGACTCGTCCCACGTCCCGTCCTTGCGCATCCGGTACTCGGTATTGAACATCAAGGCGCCGGTGGGACAGACGCCGATGCAGTTGCCGCAGTACACGCACGCCGAGTCGGTGAGGGGAACCACGAACTCCGTGGAGATCCGCGCGTCGAACCCGCGACCGGCCACCCCGATCGCGAACGTGTTCTGGGCATCGTCGCCGCAGGCCTCCACGCACTTGTAGCACAGGATGCATTTGCTGTAATCGCGCATGTAGAGGTCGTTATCGAGCTTCGGCGCCTGGGCGACCGTGGCCGCGCTGGACACATCGGGGGACGCGTGATGCCCGGGCTCCGCGTGATCGCGATCGTGCGAAGCGGTCTCCCCGGCGGCGGAGGCCGCGGGCGGAGGCGGCATCGAAGCATCGGCGCCGAAACGCGCGGGATTTGCTTCATAGGTGGCGATCCACTCGTGCGTGCTCTTGCTGGCGGTGGATAGATCCACCGACGACCCGAGAAACTCCAGGACCAGCCTGCGCGAGTGCCGTACCCGCTCGGTGTCGGTCTTCACCTTCATCCCCGCTTCGGCCTTGCGGGCGCAGGCGGGAACCAGGACGCGCGCGCCCTCGAGTTCGACCACGCACACGCGGCAGGCGTTCACCGGCGTGAGGTTGCTCGCATAGCACAGCGTCGGGGTGTCGATCTCGGCCGTCTTGCAGGCCTCGAGAATCGTGGTTCCCTCGCGAACCTTGACCGGCCGGCCGTCAACGTCCATGGTGATCATGCGCACGGGCGCGTCCACGGAAACGTAGCCCTGCGTGCTCATTAGGCGCCTCCCTCGAAGACCTTCAATCGCGTCACCGCGGACTGAATCGCCGAGGCCGCGGTCTGGCCGAGACCACAGATCGAGGCATCCTTCATCACCTGGCCGATCTCGTCCAGCAACTTGACCTCATCGCCGAGCGTACCCAGGGTTCGCTTCTGCGCGATGCGATGGAGGGCTTCCTCCTGCCGGACGGTGCCCACGCGGCAGGGCACGCACTGGCCGCACGACTCGTCGCGGAAGAACTGGGCGATGCGCAGCAACGTGTCGACCAAATCCACCGACTGATCGAACACCGCCACCACGCCCGACCCAAGGGTCACCCCCCGCTCACGCGCCGCCTCAAACGAGAGAGGCAGGTCCAGTTCATTCGGCCCGATGAAACCGCCGGCCGCGCCGCCCAGGAGAATCGCCTTTATGGTCCGGCCCGGCCGCACCCCACCCGCCATCTCGAGCAGTCGGGAGAGGGGCGTGCCGCAGTCCACTTCATAGGTGCCTGGCCGTTCGATGTGCCCGCTCACGCAGAAGAGGCGTGTGCCCGTCGATCCCGGTGTGCCCAGGGCGGCATAGGCGGTGGCCCCCATGCCGAGGATGAGGTTGACGTTGACCAGGGTTTCGACATTGTTGATGCCGGTAGGCTTTCCAAACAGGCCGTGGCTCGCCGGAAACGGCGGTTTGTTGCGGGGCTCGCCGCGCTTGCCTTCTAGGGAGTTGAAGAGCGCGGTTTCTTCTCCGCAGATGTAGGCGCCCGCGCCGCAACGCAATTCGAGGTCAAACCTGAAGCCGGCGCCCATCACGTTGTCGCCCAGGAATCCGCGGACCCGCGCGGCGGCGATGGCGTTCTCCAGAAGCGCTTTCGCCAGGGGGTACTCGCCGCGGAGGTAGATGAAGCCCTTCTCCGCGGCCATCGCGTAGCCCGCGATGGTCATGGCCTCGACCAAGGCGAAAGGATCCCCTTCCATGACCACCCGATCCTTGAACGTCCCCGGCTCCGATTCGTCGGCGTTGCACACCACATAGTGAGGACGGGCGGGCTGCTGGGCCACCGCCTCCCACTTGACGCCGGTCGGAAACGCCGCTCCGCCCCGACCGAGAAGCTTGGCATCCTTGACCTCGCGGATGGTCAGCGAAGGACCGATGTCGATGGCTCGCCGTAGCGCCGCATAGCCCCCGTGAGCGCGGTACGCGTCAAGCGACATCGGATCGACGACGCCCACCCGGGCGAGGAGTCGGCGACCGGTGGCCGGTCCGACCAAGAGGGGCGGTTCGACCACGAGCTTCTTATCCTCCACGCTCGCGCGGATCCACTCGGTGGTGGCGGGAGCCAGGGTCTCGTTGCCGCGCCCCCTCCCCGCTTTCTGGATCAGAACCGCGGGCGCACGTTCGCAAAGGCCCAGGCAGGGGCTCTTGATCCACATCAGTCCCTCGTTCTCTTCGTGAGTCGGACCGATACGCTCGCGGCACGCCATCGCCACTTCGGTGGCGCCGTTCACGCGACACACCACATCGTCGCAAACGTGAACCACCGTCTTCGGTCTCTTCTCGACCGAGAACATCGCGTAGAACGTCGCCACTCCGAAAAGCTCGGCCGGAGGAACACCCAGGCGTCGCGCGATGTGGTTCAAGCCGCCCGGACTGATCCAGCCTTCCCGGGCCTGAAGCGCATGCAACGCGGGCAGCACCAGACTTCGCCTCTCGGGCGTGCCTCGGTTCTGCATGGCCACGCGCGGAGCGCCGTCGGGCGACGACGCCTCGTCGGGCCCGAGGACGGCGTCAATCGCCTCCCGTTCATCGTCGGTCGGAACGTCGGTGGTGAAGTGAAGATCCAATTGTGGTCACTCTCTTCTAGGAAACCGCGGCCTGAGCGTCCAGCCGTTCGATGCGCACGGCCGCGGCCTTGAACTCCGCGGTGCCGGACCGGGGATCCGTGGCGTCGATGGTGAGGAGATTGGTTTCAACTTCTTCGGGGAAGTGAAAGGTCATAAATACGAGTCCGGACCGGAGGCCCGGGTCGATCCGTACCTTGGCCACGACCTGGCCACGACGGGAGATCACGCGCACGCGCTCGTCGTCCCGCACCCCCAGGGACCGCGCTTCCGCGGGCGAGATTTCAATCGCTTCTCCTTCGCGCAGGGGTGAGGCGAAAGCGCGAGTCTGGACGCCGGTGTTGTACGAATCGAGCTTGCGCCCGGTGGTGAGCCTGAGGGGGAATTCGTCGCTGATCTTGTCCACCGGAGGATCGTCCACGACCGGGCTGAAGGGCGCGAGCCGGCCGCGCTTCTCCGGGTCTTTCTCCCAGAGCCTTGCGTGGAGAAACTTCTCGCCGGGGTGAGTCTCATCGGGGCAAGGCCATTGCAGGCCGCCTAGAGCCTCGATCCGGGCGTAGGACATGCCGCGATGCATGGGTGAGAGCGACCGCAACTCGTCCCACGCCATCTCGGCCGTGGCCAAGGGCCACGCGGCGCCGAGCCGCTTCGCGAGCTCGGTGATGATCCAGATGTCGTCCCTGGCGTTCCCCGGCGGATCAAGGGCCTTGCGCACGCGCTGGACCCGCCGCTCGCTGTTGGTGACCGTCCCTTCGGTCTCAAAGGCCGACACCGAGGCCGGGAACACCACATGGGCGAGCTCCGCGGTCCTGGTCATGAAGATGTCCTGGACGATCAAAGTGTCGCGACTGCCGAGAAGATGCTGAGCCCTTGTGACGTCGGCTTCGGACGACGCCGGATTCTCGCCGATCACGTAGAGCGCGCGGAGCGTGCCGTGCTCCATGGCATCGAACATCTGGGTGAGGTGCCACCCGGCCTTCGGAACGATCGGAACACCCCAGGCCGCCTCGAAACGAGCGCGCGCAAGGGCGTCCGTTTCAATGTCCTGGAATCCGGGGAGCTTGTTGGGAATGGCGCCCATGTCGCCGCCGCCCTGGACGTTATTCTGGCCTCGCAGCGGGTTGAGGCCGCTGCCATACCGGCCGACGTGGCCGGTCAGAAGGGCCAGGTTGATGAGGGCGACGACGTTGTCGACCGCGTTGTGGTGCTCGGTGATGCCGAGGGTCCAGCAGAGGATGGCGCGATCGGCTCGCGCATAGGTGTGCGCCAGTTCGCGAATGCTGGCGGCGGGAATGCCGGTCACGGTTTCACCGCGATCGAGCGTCCACTCCATCACGCAATCGCGGTAGGCCTCGAAGCCGGAGGTGCTGTTCTCGATAAAAGCCTGGTTGGCCAGACCGCTCACGATGATTTCGCGGGCCACGGTGTGAGAAAGAGCGATGTCCGAGCCGACATTCAGGCCCAGCCAGAGGTCCGCGAACTGGGCGGACGCGGTCTGCCGGGGATCGACGACCGCGAGCTTCGCTCCCTTCCTGATGGCCTTCAGGACATGGTGAAAGAAGATGGGATGCGCGGCGCGCGCATTCGACCCCCACAGCAATATGAGGTCCGTGTTCTCAACTTCTTCGTAGGAACTCGTCCCCCCGCCCGCGCCAAATACCGTCGCCAGACCGACGACGCTTGGGGCGTGTCAGGTTCGGTTGCAGCTATCGATGTGATTGCTCTTCAGCACCTGGCGAATGAACTTCTGGGCGATGAAGTTCATTTCGTTCGTGGCCTTGGAGCAACTGAAGATGCCCACTCCGTCACCGCCGTTCTTGTCGGTGGCCGCCTTGAGCCCGGCCGCCGCCCGGTCGAGGGCCTCGTCCCAGGTGGCGATCCGCAGCGCGCCGTTCTCGCGGACCATGGGTTCGGTGAGTCGAGCTAGTCCGTTGTGCATTCGAGGCCTCCTCTTTAGAGCGGGTTTTCGAGCCCGATCATACGGCCAGATCCTTGAAGGGCAACCGCGACGAAGGCCTCCTCGCTATAGGCCGCCATGAGCCGGGCCGGGCCCGGCGATCATCGCGGTTGCGGGATCGGCTTCGCCTCCGGCTCGAGATGGGGGCGGAACCAGTTCAGATAGCGCTCGAGCTTGTCCTGCCTATAGCTCGGCCTGGTGAGGCCGTGGTGCTGGCCGGGGTAGATCACGAGCTGGGTGGCCACATTCAGGCTGCGAAGCGCCTGGTACATCTGCTCCGAATTGATCAAGGGAACGTTGAAGTCTCGCTCCCCGCACAGGAAGAGTGTCGGCGTCTTGATGCGGTCGGCGTGGAAGAAAGGGTAGGAGCTGCGCAGATAGAGGTCGATGCCCTTCCAGGGCGGACCGAATTCTCCCTCGTACTGCCGAGTGTATTGGTCGGTGCCGTAGCCGGTGATCTGATTGGCGATGCTGGCGCCGCTTGCCGCCGCTTTGAAGCGAGTGTCGCTGGCGATGGTGTAGTTCGTCATCATCCCGCCGTAGCTCCAACCGCCGATGCCCAGCCTCTCCGGATCAGCGAGGCCGCGGGCAACCAGGGCGTCCACACCCGCCAGCACGTCCTGGACCTCAAGGTGGCCCCAGTCAGCGTAGATGGCTCGTGAGAAATCGCGACCGCGACCCGAACTGCCGCGATAGTTGGGAGCGAACACGAGATAACCCTCGGCGGCCAGGAACAGCCGTATGTCGTCGAACTCGAACTGGTCCTGGGCCACCGGGCCGCCGTGGAGGTAGACGA